>JAHUZY010000047.1 GCA_019264505.1 Phenylobacterium sp.
AGCTCACCCTTCAACGCCTCCAGCGCCACCTTGGCCTTAAAATCAGCCGTGTACCGCTTCCGCTTCCCAGTCATAAAGTCCGTCCTTCATCGAGGTCGAACCTACCTTAGCCAACTGTCCGAATTTCCGGCGCCACCTCAGTAGGTTCGGTGGAGTGCGGCGGCTGCTTGCTGCCCATCGCGGCGGATGAACGCATTCATGCCATGAAGGAAACCAATTTCATCTTCGTCTTCGACATCATGGTTAGTCGGAAAGAGACGTTTGGATTGGAGCAGGCCAATCTTCTTCGCCACCAGCTTGTCTTGTCGATAGACGAAGACGAGGATCGCAATATCCGCCGTTTCCCAACGCCGGCGTTGCGGAAAATCCCAATCCCAATGGGGAGCGCCTAGGCGCCGCAAACCACCGATGTTGTGAGTATCCATGCGGATGATCGCGCCCGAAGGCAGGAGCGTCGGCGCACTGTTGGGGATCAGCGCTTCAATCAATCCGTCATCGAGCGATGTCTCGCGGATATTGGGGAGATTGGCCAGGCGCTCACATACGTGGCGGTTTGCGTCCGCGAAGACGCCACGGAACCAGGCAACAACGTCGGCGGGTATCACTGGCCAAGGATTCAATCGCGTTCCCCTCATCTGCCGAGGTAATTGCACTACGCAATCCGACCAAGCGGTATCTACGGCGGCGGCAGAGGCAACTTGCCATCGGGAGGCTCGAAAGTGTGGGCCGTTGATCCTACCCCCGATGCTTCTCGAATAATCAGCGGCGTCGCACTACGCCATAGGGCGGCTACAGGCGCGCGGCGGCGGTTCTATAGGAGTGCAAACGGCGATGTGTATTCGTTATGTTTATCCAGGGCGGGGCGCCAAATTTTTCAATGCCTTAGCCCCCGGCGGGCTGTCTCCGCCCTGAGCCAAGTCATCACCCAGTCACCACAATTGGGATCAATCACTTCGCCTAGCAAGCCCCTCCAGTAGCTGGGCACGTCTCGCTGGAGTGGCCTTTTGGTGGTGATTGCGCATACGCACCGCCCCCCTCCCCATGTTTCTAGTGCTGGAGTTGCCCACGGCGCACCCCCGGGGGGCGGGGCAGGTCTCGCCGTGGGTCCCATCGGGACGGACGTAACGTCTCTAAGGCCTCCCGCCCCGCGACCAATACTCAAAACGTCCTGGCGGCAAGTTCGCTGTGGGCTCAAAACTGACGCTTCGTCCCTACCTCTGGCTTCCCCGAAACGCCAGTGAAGCGGATCTGAGTGCATTTGAACTCAGAGACCTGTTTCTCGCAAAGAAGACGGTGAAGGGTTGTTCGCCGGGCCGGCGGAGCGCGACATTCCAAAGAGTCGGCCTGAATGCCAGGGCTCTCTGTCTTCATCGTGCCCTTGAAGCGGTCGAAGACAACCAAGGCGCAGCGGCCGGGCTCTTCGCAGAATCGAAGGCGAATCTCCCGCGCGTCCCAAGCGTCGATCTCGTACTTGGTGCTGCAGCTCTGAGAGCACCAGCTGTTTCGGAACATATCGATCTGAAACGTCCAGGGGGCAGCGGAATCCTGCCGCTTGCAGCTCAGACCAATCTGGCGCGCCGAGAGCAAGTCCCAGCCCTGGGCAGGGCCCGGCAGGAACATCGCTATCGCGAGTGCGGCCATCAGCGAGATCGGGGGACGGTATGAGCGGCGGGCTGCGGGTCCATTCGACGCCGATCTGATAGCGGAAGTCGAGCGCGACTTGGTGGCTAGCGGGATGATGAGCGTAAGCCAACCTGAAGGGCGTGGCTCAATGGTTTTCTGGTCCAGCACTCAGCAGGGTCGGGCAAGACCAACTCTATCGCGTGGTCGGCGCATTTCCTTTCAGACCTGCATGACGCCAATGACCAGAAGCTGTTCTCGACAGTGATCGTGGTCTCCGACCGCCGGGTCATCGATGGCCAGCTGCAAAAGGCGATCTTCGACTTCGAGCGCACCAAGGGCGTGGTCGAGACCATCAAAAACGAGGGCGACGCCAAGGGCGATCAGCTGGCCAAGGCCCTGGCCGGCGGCAAGAAGGTCATCGTCTGCACCATCCAGTCGTTCCCCACGGCGCTGAAGAAGGTCCGGGAGCTGGCGGCCACCGAGGGCAAGCGGTTCGCCGTGATCGCCGATGAGGCCCATTCCAGCCAGACGGGCGAGGCCGCCGCCAAGCTCAAAGAGGTGCTGTCGCCTGAGGAACTGGCGCAGCTGGCCGATGGCGGTGAGGTGGACGTCGAGGACCTGCTGGCTGCTCAGATGGCCGCGCGGGCGAGTGAGACGGGCATCACCTATGTGGCCTTCACCGCCACGCCCAAGGCCAAGACGCTGCAGCTGTTCGGGCGGTCGCCGGGGCCGGACGGTTTGCCCGCACCCTTCCACGTCTATTCCATGCGTCAGGCCATCGAGGAGGGCTTCATCCTCGACGTGCTGAAGAACTACACGCCATACAAGATGGCCTTCAAACTGGCCCATGAGGGCCAGGAGCTGGACGAAGTGGCCGTCGAGCGCAGCGCGGCCATGAAGGGCATCATGCGCTGGGTGCGTCTGCACCCTTACAACATCGCCCAGAAGGTTCAGATCGTCGTCGAGCACTTCCGCGAGAGGGCCTCCCACGTGACCCGTGGTCGAGTGGAGAAGCTGAAGGAGGCAGAGGGTGGCTGGTCTTTCGGCTTTAGCCTTGAGCAGGTGCCTCTTGGGATCGACAACGACGGTGATCCCATCACCTCAGCGGTCACGGTATTCCAGGATGCTCCGGGGTCCAGTCGGGCTACAAAGCAACGTCCGCTCACCCCCTTCTCTCAGATCCTCTTAAACGCTCTGATTTCGCTGGTGGCGGAGGGAGAGGCCGATCCTGTCGCATCACTTCCCGGTAGAGCACCTCTTCGGCGCTGTTGACGAAGTCGAGGACATAGGTGGTGTCCTTGCGCCGCTGCTGGAGGGCAAGGCCAAGGCGATGGTGGTGCTGGCTAGCCGCCAGGAGGCGGTGCGGTGGAAGCTGGCCATCGGCCGCCCCCCAGAGCCACAGTCTCGACCTAGGTTGCGTCATGGTCGCTTGGTTCATCGCCTCTCTCCTTTGGGCAGGGTTCAGAGAGATGTGCGTCGAGCCCGCCTCTTTTCGACAGCGGCTGCGGTGATGGCGACGACTCGGCTCAGGGCGTTCGGAAGCCGCCGTCCAACAGGAAGCGGCGGACGCTCGGATCATGGCTGAGGCCGGCCGCGGTCTGGGCCGCCGCCCAGGCTGCGGTCTCATCTCCAGCCAGCCAGCAGGCCCGCGCCCGCGCGGCCCACCAGGGCTGATAGGCGCCAGCGCCGGTGATCTGGTCGAGCTGAGCCAGGGCGCCGGCCGGGTCGTTGTTCTCGGCATGGGCCACCGCCCGGGCCACCAGCACGCCGGTGGTGGGGGCCAGGCCTGCGAGGAGGTCGTAGAGCCCCGCCAGCGGCTGGGTGAAGCGCTGGCCGGTCATCCGCTGATGGGCGTGCAGGGACTGGATCGCCGCCTCGGTCTGGAACCGTCCGGGTCTGGCCAGAGCGGCTGCGGCGCGCAACGCCGCCTCGGCCTCGGCGATCATGGGCGCCGACCAGCAGGTCGCGTCCTGACGGGAGAGCGGGACGAAGGCGCCGTCCGCGGCCCGCCGGGCCCCGCGCCGCGCCTCACAGTGCAACATCAGGGCGAGCAGGCCCAGGGGCTCGGGGTCGTCAGGCAGCAGCAGGCAAAGCAGCCGAGCCAGCCAGATCGCTTCGGAGGCCAGCCCGGCGAGCCTGCTATCTGCCCCGTTAACATCCTCCCAGGCCGCCCCATAGGCCGCGTAGACGGCCGACAGCACGGCGCCGACTCGGGCGGCCGCGTCGCCGGGCTCGGGAAGGATGAAGGCGATGCTGGCGTCGCGGATTTTGCGTTTAGCGCGGACAAGCCGCTGACCCATGGTCGCTCTGGAGACCAGGAAGGCGGCCGCGATGCGGGCGGCGTCCAAGCCAAGCACCGTCTGTAGCATCAGCGGGGCCTGGACCTCGGCCTCTATGGCCGGGTGGGCGCAGACGAACATCAGGGCCAGGCGCTGGTCGCCGAACGCGCTCGCCGCCCCGCTGTCGCGCTCCTCTTGCAGCATCTGGACCATGGCGGCGGCAGTCTGGGCGGTGCGGCGGCGGCCGGCCGCGTGGCCGAGGCTGCGACGGGCCACGGTCAGCAGCCAGCCGGTGGGATTGTCAGGGACGCCGTCCCTGGGCCATTGCGCCAGCGCCGCGGCGAAGGCGTCGGCCAGGGCGTCCTCGGCCGCAGCAATGTCGCCAGACCGAGCGGCCAGGATGGACAAGAGCCGCCCATAGGAGGCGCGCGCCGCGAGTTCGGCCGCCTGGGCTC
>JAHUZY010000080.1 GCA_019264505.1 Phenylobacterium sp.
GGGGGCGGCGCCGCCGCGACCGCATGGGCGGCGTGGTCGTGCTCCTGAGCCAGAGCCTGGCTGGCCGTCAGGGAGCCGGCGGCGCTCAGCGCCAGGACAAGCATACGCATCGGTTTCGTCTCCATCCTCAAACGGCATTGATATTGCGGGCCGCAGCCGGCCGCCGCCTTGCTGTGGATCAACATCGCCCGCCTAACCGCCGCCGCTTGTCCACCCAGGCGGGTCGCTGGCAGGAAAGGACTGCAGCCCCGCCAGTTCCACTTGGTTCATCGGTTCGGGCGGGCGGCGGCGACGCACCGGCCCCTCCGCGCCGGCCTGTTGTTCCATCGCCTGCGCCACGAGCGGCGCCAAGCTGATGGCGTTGCTCGGGTGGGGCACCGCATCGGTCGAGACGATCCGTTCAGAAACGGCCGACAGCTGTGCATACGCCTCACTGGCGAACACTCCATGCACGACGGCGCAGACGGGCCGCCGAAGCCCCTGTTGCGGCAGCTGGGCTGCGGCCTCGACCAGGGTCCGCCCGGAGGACGCGATGTCGTCGATCAGGACCGGCGCACGGTCACGGAAACGGGAAAGGTCGGGAACTGCGACTTCCACTTGGCGGTCGCCGTGGCGGATCTTGCGCAGCACCACGTACGGCGCGCCCGCTCGTTCCGCGACCGCCGACACCCACTGCTCGCTTTCTTCGTCCGGACCGATGATCAGCGGCTGCTTCACTTCACGCACGATCCAGTCTGCCAGCAGAGGGGCGGCGTGCAGAACCTGGGTCTCGATGGCGTAGAGTTCCGACAGCGCCTTGTAGCGGTGCAGATGGGGATCGACCGTGGTCAGGCGGTCGAAGCTCCCTGAGACCAGCCGCGCGAATGTGCGAGAGGTGACCGCCTCGCCGGACTGGAACCGGCGATCCTGCCGCATATAGGCCAGGTAGGGGGCTACGAGATTAACCTCGACGGCGCCCAGATCGCGCGCCGCGTCGGCGGCGAAGAGCAGCGTCAGGAAGTCGGGGTCGGGATTCGCAAGGGTGCAAACGATGTCCACCGGCCGCCCGGCGACATCCGACAGGATGCGCAGGTACCGTTCCCCGTCCGGGAAGCGGCGGGTCTCGACGCGGCCCGCCTCCCAGCCGCCGGCCGCCGCCAGGCTTTCCGCGAAGAGCTCGTTTCCGGGCATCGCCAGAATCAATCGCATCGGTTTTCTCCCGCGCCGGGCGCGGCGCACTTCAATCGCATGATCGCAGGAGGAACAGCGCACGCCACTCCTCCAGCTTCTTACGCAGCGCTGGCGACAGTATAGCCCGCTTGCTCGATGGCGCGGACGATGGAGTCTGCCTCCTGGCTGGTGTCGACCATGACGCGGCCCGCGCCAAGATCCACGGCCACCTCGGCGGCGGGATCGACGGCCTTGACCGCTTTGGTGATCGCCTGGACGCAATGGCCGCAAGACATGCGTTCAACCTGGTAGCGAAGCATCGGAACCTCCTCGTTCATCGCCTCGCCCGTTCAAATGGGGCTTCCCACGATGGGAAGGTCAAGGCCCCTCCCGGCGCTTTTCGCTAGAACCATGCGCGCAGGCCGACGACGAAGCGGGTGCTCTTCACGTCTTCGCCGTGGGCGCGGGCGAAGCGGGCGGTGTCGCCGAAGGCCCGCTCGAACGAAACGCCAATGTAGGGGGCGAACTCGCGTCGGATCTCATAGCGCAGCCGCAGGCCCAGCTCGCCGGTCGATAGCCCGGAGCCGATCTCGCTTTCGGGGATGTCCTGCGCGGCGAACTCCAGTTCTGCGCGTGGCTGCAGAATCAGCCTCTGGGTCAGTCGCCAGTCGTAGCTGCCCTCTAGGCGGGCTAGCAGATCGCCTTTCTGTGAGAGGAAGATCGAGCCCTCGGCCTCAAACCAATAGGGGAACATCGCATCGACCGCGAGGGTGGCGTAGGCGCGGGATCGCGGCTCCAGATCGTACCGAAGCCCGACCTGCACGTCTGTGTAGCGGGCGACGGCGCGGGAGTAGAGCAGCTGCACCTCTGCCGCTTCGACGCCCCCACGTGACGCGCCTTCACCCTCGGTCTTGAAGGCGAAACGGTTGATGTCGCCGCCGTACCAGCCCTCTACCTCCCACCCGTAACGGTCGCCTTTCGGGGCCCATTCCAGCAGATCGGCCTGAACCTTGGAGACGCGCGTGCCGCCGTGTTCGCTCTCGAGGATGGAGCGGGCACGCTGCATCGGGCTCGCCCCGAACACCCGGTCGGCGAGGTTGTCTCGGATGATAGGCGGCGGCGGCGCACTGCCAACCGCCAAGTCGGCGCCCGTCTGAACCGCGCCCGCCCCAGGCATGGCATGACCTGCGTGCGGGTCGGCAGGGGTTGGCATGGCGTGCCCGGCGTGCGGATCGGCCGGCGCCGCGGGCTGCCCCGGCATGACGTGGCCCGCGTGAGGGTCAGCCGGCACCGACGCCGGAGCCTGAGGCCCAGCTTGAGCAGCGCTGGAAGCCGCAGGTGCCGCGGGCATGGTGTGGCCCGCGTGCGGATCGGCAGGCGCAGCCGGTTGCCCAGGCATGACGTGTCCGGCGTGAGGGTCGACCGCCGCAGGGGCCGCAGCCTGAGGCGCAGCTTGAGGGTCGCGAGACGCGGCCGGCGCCGGGGGCATTGTGTGGCCCGCATGCGGATCTGCCGGTGTTCGCGGCGCTGCCGGTTGACGGCCCGCTTGCGCGTTTGCCGGCCTGGGCGCAGGGGCCGCCTGGGCCGAAGATGCCGGCGGCGGCGCGGGCATGACGTGACCTGCGTGCGGATCGGCCGGCTGAGCGGCGGCAGCCGAGGCCGAACCAGCCAGCAGCACGGAAAGGAGGGACGCCCGGATCATGCCGCCGCTCCCTGCGCCGGGCGCACCTTGAACACTTGGAACATGCCCGCGTGCATGTGGTAGATCATGTGGCAGTGGAAGGCCCAGTCGCCCGCCTCGGCGGTGATGTCGAAGCTGACTTTCCCCCCGGGCGCCACGTTGACCGTGTGCTTTCGCGGCATGTTGCCGACCGGTCCATGCACCAGCTCGAAGAAGTGGCCGTGCAGGTGGATCGGGTGCGTCATCATCGAGTCGTTGACGAGGGTGATGCGGACGCGCTCGCCGGTCCGGAATGAGTACGGCGGCGGGTCTTCGCTGAACTTCCACCCGTCGAACCCCCACAGGAACCGCTCCATGTTGCCCGTCAGACGGATCTCCAGGGCGCGATCCGGCGGCCTCTGGTCGGGGTTCGGCTCCAGGGCGACAAGGTCTTTGTAGACCAGGACCCGGTGGCCGACGCTTTCGAGACCAAGGCCAGGCTCTCCCGTCCGGTCCATCGGCATGGGGGAGATCATCTGGACGCCCGGGCCCTTCTTGATCTGCGGGGCTTTCGACCAGTCGAGCATGTTCATCTCCATGCCGCCCATGTCGCCCATCAGGTCTGAGCCGCGCTGGCGCGGCGGCGCCATGCCGGGCGGCGGCGTGCTGGCCACCATCCCTGGCATGTTGGAGTGGTCCATTCCCGGCATCGTCGAGTGGTCCATGCCGGGCATGTTCGCGTGGTCCATCCCGCCCGCCGCCGCGCCGTGGGCCCCATGCGACATGCCCATGTCCTTCATGGTCAGGATGGGGCGTTCGCGCCGCGGCGGGACCGCGGCCGTCATCCCCGCTCGCGGGGCGAGCGTCGCTCGACCCATGCCGGAGCGGTCGATCGCTTCGGAGACCAGCGTGTAGGCGCGGTCCTCCGTTGGCTGCACGATGATGTCGTAGGTCTCCGCGTTGCCGATCTGGAACTCGTCCACCTCGACGGGGCGCACGTTCTGACCGTCGGCGGCCACGACCGTGAGCTTCAGGCCGGGAATGCGGACGTTGAAGATCATCTGCGCCGCGGCGTTGACGAACCGCAGCCGCACCCGCTCTCCGGGGGTGAACAGGGCTGTCCAATTGTCGTTCGGCCCGTGGCCGTTCACAAGGAAGGTCTGGACTGCTCCTGTCACGTCCGAGAGGTCGGTGGGGTCCATCAGCATCTTGGCCCACTCGATCCGCTCGGCGAGTGTCTGGTCCTTGCCGGCGAGGAGGCCGGCGATGGTCTGGCGCTGGTAGTTGAAGACGCCGCCCTGCTGCTTGAGCCGCTTGAACACAAGGTGCGGGTGCATCTCGCTATGGTCGGAG
>JAHUZY010000107.1 GCA_019264505.1 Phenylobacterium sp.
TACGCCCGCTCACACGACCGGTCATATGACCAGACTTAAGAGCTCAGCATCGCAATCCGTCCCTCGCCTACAAGGCGGCCTTCACCGGAGGGGTACGTTGCCTCCAAGGATCGTCCGCTAGACCTTGTTGAGCTAGACTGCGATGGGTACTGCTGCGCGGACCAAGGGTCTTTTGCGGCGGGATCGCCGAGACAGTCAGTGATGCGCCAAGACCAACGGCCCCGCCCTAGAACTCGTCCGGCTCGAAACACCCGTCTACCGGCCCCGGTAGGCATGCGGGCGCGGCTTAAGGGTTTTGAAAACGTCCGCCTGAGCGTGGAGGAAGCCGAGGCTTCCCTCAACGAAGCTGCGGATCGGCTTTCTATTCCACGATCGGCCTGGAGTGGTGAAGACTTCAACGTCCTCGCCATTTCCGGCGGCGCGGCTGGGGGCGCCTACGGCGCCGGCGTCTTGGTCGGGCTGACACGGGCCGGGCGGCGGCCGAATTTCGCGATCGTGACGGGAGTCAGTACGGGGGCGTTGATCGCGCCTTTCGCGTTCCTGGGGCCCCAGTGGGACGATCGACTCCAGGACGCCTATATTGGCGGCCATGCCGCTGAGGCCCTTGGTCTAGGAGGTCTGTCGCCCGGCCTGGAGCCGGGTCTGTTCCGCACCGTGGCGTTGCAGCGGCTTATCCATCCCTTTGTGGATGAGGCCCTGGTGTCGGCGGTGGCGGCGGAGCACCGGCTTGGACGGCGCTTGC
The DNA here is from genome assembly GCA_019264505.1 of Phenylobacterium sp. Classification (GTDB taxonomy): domain Bacteria; phylum Pseudomonadota; class Alphaproteobacteria; order Caulobacterales; family Caulobacteraceae; genus Phenylobacterium. The sequence continues at coordinate 743 of JAHUZY010000107.1, forward strand.
TCGTCGCCACAACCGATCTGGATTCTGAAAAACCGTGCGTCTGGGACATGGGCGAGATCGCCCTGAGAGGTGGGGTGAAAGCAACCCAGCTGTTCCGCGACGTGCTGGTGGCGTCCGCCAGCCTGCCAGGTCTCTTTCCGCCGCACCGCTTCACGGTCGAAGCTGAAGGGGTCGCCTACGAGGAAGCCCATGTGGACGGAGGGGTGACCGCGCCGCTCTTCATCATGCCCGAGGCGCTCCTGCACTGGCGGAAGCTTGGCCGGCGGATGCAGCGTGGCCGGGTTTACGTCCTCGTGAACACCGTCCTGGAGGCCGCGCCCCGGACCACGGCGCTGAACCTGCCTGCGGTCCTCGTCCGCAGCTTCGACACCATGCTGAGGGTGTCCTATCGTCAGGCGCTGAGTATCGCATTGACCTTTTGCGTGGCTCACAACCTGCCGCTCTGTGTCGCCTCCCTGCCGGACTCGCCGGCGGCGACGGAGAATGGAGGCATGCTGAGCTTCGATACGGCCGCCATGCGCAAGACCTTCGATGAGGCCGTCGCATCGGCTCAGGCTGTGGACTTCTGGCGAACGCCGGGCGTCCGCCCCGAGCCCTGGACTGACTTGCTGGCGTCATTTAAGGGCGGGGCGGACCCGCCTTGAGCGTCCTTGTACGCGGCGCGACCCTTCAGATCGCCCGCGCCCGGCCTTCCCAGTAGGGCGCACGGACCTTGTTGCGCTGGATCTTGCCGGCCTCGCTGCGGGGCAGCTGGGCGGCGAAATCGACCTTTCGGGGGGCCTTGTACTTGGCCACGGCCTGACGGGCATGGGCGAGGATCTCGTCCTTCAGAGCCTCGGAGGGCTCATAGCCCTCGGCCAGCTCGATCACCGCGCGGACTTCCTCGCCATATTCGTCGTGGGGGACCCCAACCGTGCAGGAATCGGCCACCGCCGGATGCTTGATGAGCTCGTTATCGATCTCCTGGGGGTAGATGTTGACGCCGCCGACGATGATGGTTTCGGCGCTGCGCCCGGTGAGGAACAGATAGCCATCCTCGTCGAAGTAACCCACATCGCCCATGGTGAAGTAGCCGTCGCGGCGGCCGGAGTCGGTCTTGGCGCTGTCCTTGAAGTATTCGAACCCGCCCTGGTCGGCGAGGCGCATATAGATGGTCCCTGGCTGGCCGGGCGGCAGCTCGCGGCCTTCGTCATCCAGGATCCTGGCGGCCAGGGGGTCTGGCCGCTTGCCCACCGTGCCGGGCTTCTTCAACCAGTCCTGCGACGTCACCCAGAAGCCGACGCCGCCTTCAGACCCGGCATAGTATTCGAACAGCACCGGCCCCAGCCACCCGATCATGGCCTGTTTGACCTCGGGCGGGCAGGGGGCGGCGCCGTGCGAAATCCGCCGCAGCGAGCTGAGGTCGTAGCGAGCTCTCACCTCGGGCGGCAGGCCGAGGAGCCGCTGGAACATGATGGGTACAAAGTGGCTGCGGGTGACCCGCCGAGCCTCGATGGTGGCCAGCACCTTCTCGTTATCCCACCTATCGAGCAGCACCGTGGGCACGCCGTTTACCAGGGCCTTGCGCACGTCCCCGGCCATGGGTGAGGCGTGATAGGCCGGGCCGGTGCAGAAGTGGACGTCGTCGTCCTGATAGGCCGGGTCATAGGTGGGGATGGGCGCGTTGGGCTTGTAGACGCCCTTGGGGCGGCCCGTCGTACCCGACGAATAGAGCATGGTGTGGCCGCGCACGGGATCGTCGATGTCTTCGCCGGAATGGGGCGCGAGGGCGGCCTCATAGTCCAGGAAGCCCGGCAGGGGTCCACCGATCGCCACCTTCAAGGTCAGGCGTGGGCAACGCTCGGCGGCCTGGGCCGCGCCGGCCACCGAGGCCTCGGCGAACAGGGCGCGGGCCTCGCAGTTGTCGATGACATAGGCGATCTCGTCCGGCGTCAGGTGCCAGTTCACCGGCGTCATGCGCAGGCCGCAGCGTTGGGTGGCGAACAGCACGTCGACAAACTCGGCCCGGTTGGGACAGAGGAGCGCAACGGAATCGCCGGGCTTCAGGCCCTGGTCCCGCAGGAGCCGGGCGATGCGGTTCGCATTGGCGTTGAGCTCTCCGAAGGTGCGGGTCGGCCCCGACATCTCGAAGACGGCGACCTTGTCGGGCTGCCGGGCGGCCCAGAAGGCGGGCGCCATGCCGAGCTCCGCGGCCGCCTTCAGGGCGGTTGCATCCTTATCGTCGAGTCGTCCGGCCATGGGGCCTCCCTAAGCCAGCCTCAACGCTCTCGAGGGCGCCTTCCCAGGTGGCCAGCCCGGCCAATATGCCGCACTAGTGGTGCGAATGTCACTAGCGCTGGGAGGCTTCCGCACAGCGGAACTTGCGCGGCTGACGGAGCCGGCCCACAAATCCCCCATGAGGTCCGAAACGGCGCAGAGGGGTGGGCGCGCCCGGCTTTCCCCTGAGGTGCGGCGGGGCGAGATTCTTGACGCCGCCGAGGTCTTGCTCGTGGCCCATGGCGGGTTTCCCCTGCCGCTCGAGGCGCTGGCGCGCGCCGCTCAGGTCAGCAAGGCGCTGATCTACGCCTATTTCCCCAATCAGCACGATCTGGCCAATGCGCTCCTGGCCCGGCGGTTCGACGCCTTGCTGGCCGCGGGCCTGGAGGCGGCTGCGGCGCGGACAAACCTGTTCGACGCCGCCCAGGCCTGTGGGGCGCTCTATTTCGACGAGGTGGCCCAGGCGGGGCCGGTGGCC
>JAHUZY010000168.1 GCA_019264505.1 Phenylobacterium sp.
ACGCTGAGCGGGCAGACGATGCGTCAGCATTGGCTGACAACACCTCTGGCGACGTCACCGCGGTCCGCGGGCCAAAGATAGCGGCTAGTGGTGTGAGCCGCCTCTTCGTGAGGCGGCGAGAACGCCGCCCAACCTTGAGAGGACGAAGGGAGCAAGGACGAGGAAGGCCGCGCCCAAGGCCCAGATCACCACGATGACCGGCTTGGCGATCCCCCGCAACAGATCGGCGCCCTGCCCGACCAGACCGGCCCCGCCCAGTTTTTCGAAGACCAAGGCCGCTTCCTTCCCCACGCCGCTCAAGGCGGTGAGGTCTTTGGCGCTGTCCAGTGTTGGAGCGCTATTGGCTTTCAGCCAGCCGGTGACTCCGTCCGTGACCTCGTAGGCGAACCACGCCAGCAGCGACCAGACGATCAGCGCGGCGCCCGCGAAAACCCAGACAACGGGCCGCATCCGGGGTCTGCGCGCCCCCGGGCCGCCACCTTGCAGCGTGGAACGGAAGGACGGGGTGTTGTCGCCGCCACCGCCGCGCCAGCCGCCCTGTGAATGCTTACCCAACTGCAACGTCCTTAAGACGGCGCTCGCTACGGCGGCGGCCTGAGTTAATGTCGCACCAATCGCACCCGACGCCAACCGGATCTGTCGCTCGAGACGACAGCACGATTTCCCACGACGCCTTTCCGACTTGCGGCCCCGCGTCTGCTGCTTTGACGCACCGACCTTCGCGACAAAGCGTGCCGGCGAGACTTCTTCCCTCTTGCGGCGTTCAAATCCTAACCGCCTGGAACGACAGGCGGTTGGGGATCGCTTACACCACAGCCAAGTTTCTTACGAGGAGACGATTGGCTGCCCCCGGAATCCACGCCACTGCCGCAACAGCCACTTTTGAGAGCATGCAGGATGAGCGATAAGGTCGAGCTTGATATTCCGGTATTGCTGCCGGACGTGCCGGATGCTCTGGACGCCTGCGTCGGCCGTCTGGTCGCCCTCCTCGGCGCCAAGCCCGGCGTCGATCGTGTCCACGTCCGCCCCGCGACGGCGGATGAGCCGGCGAAGCTGTGCCTGCACTTCGATCCCGAGCAAGTATCGCTCACTCGCGTGCGTGAAGTGGTGCGGGCGGCCGGCGCCGAGGTTAGTGGGCTCTACGGCCACGCCGTATTCCAGGTGAAGGGCATCACTCATCAGAGGCGCGCGCGGAGCCTGAGCGAGGCGCTTTGCACCCTGCCCGGGGTTCTCCAAGCCGAAGCGAGCGCCGCCGGTACCGTTCGCGTCGAGTACGACCGTCAGCGCACGAGCGAGTCCGCGATCGTCAAGGCGCTCGGGGAACTGAAGCTCACGCTGATCGCACCAGGCCGTCAGGACGCAGGCACGAAGGGGCATGACCACGGTCCCGGCGCCCATGCCGATGAAAGTGGCCCGCCCGCCGGCGAAGAGCATGGTCACGCCCACGGCGACTTTCTCGGCCCGAACACGGAATTGATCTTCGCGCTCGCCTGCGGCGCCCTGCTCGGCATCGGCTATGCGCTGGAGAAGTTTGCGGCGGGACTGCCTGGATGGCTGCCGACCGCCTGCTACATCATCGCCTATGTCTTTGGCGGCATCTTCACGCTGCGCGAGGCGATCGACAATCTGAAGCGCAAGAAGTTTGAAATCGACGCGCTCATGCTGGTCGCGGCCGCCGGAGCCGCGGCGTTGGGCGCCTGGGCGGAAGGCGCGCTGCTGCTGTTCCTGTTCAGCATCGGCCATGCGCTCGAGCATTACGCGATGGGCCGCGCCAAGCGTGCGATCGAGGCCTTGGCGGACCTGGCCCCCGACACCGCCACGGTCCGCCGGGACGGGCAGTCGATCGAAATCCCGGTCGAGCAGCTTGAAGTCGGTGACATCGCCATCGTCCGTCCGAACGAGCGGCTCCCTGCCGACGGCTTTGTCATCAAGGGATCGAGCGCCATCAACCAGGCGCCGGTCACCGGCGAGAGCATGCCGGTCGACAAGGCTCCCGTGGCGGATGTCGAGGCGGCCCGGGCGAAGCCCGACGCGGTCGACGCCGCATCGCGCGTCTTCGCGGGTACGATCAACGGCGGAGGCGCGATCGAAATCGAGGTGACCCGCCGCTCAAACGAGAGCGCGCTCGCCAAGGTGGTGAGAATGGTCAGCGAGGCGGAGACCCAGAAGTCCCCCACCCAGCGTTTCACCGACCGGTTCGAGCGCATCTTTGTCCCCGCCGTGCTGCTCCTCGTGTTTGTGCTGTTGTTCGCCTGGGTGGTGGTCGACGAGCCCTTCCGGGACAGTTTCTATCGCGCGATGGCTGTGCTGGTCGCCGCAAGTCCCTGCGCCCTGGCGATCGCGACGCCTAGCGCCGTCCTCTCTGGCGTCGCGCGCGCCGCCCGAGGCGGTGTTCTGGTCAAGGGCGGCGCCGCCCTCGAGAATCTCGGTTCGCTGAAGGCGATCGCGTTCGACAAAACCGGCACCCTGACCGAAGGTCGCCCGCGCATCACCGACGTGGTGGCGGCCGACGGCGTTAGCGAAGAGGAACTGCTGGCGCTGGCCGTCGCGGTCGAGGCGCTGAGCGATCACCCGCTCGCGCAGGCCATCGTCAAGGAAGGCCGCGAACGACTAGGCGACCGGAGCTTCCCGATCGCCACCGACCTCAAGAGCCTGACTGGCCGCGGCGTTGTCGCGACGGTCGACGGCGAGACCGTGTGGATCGGCAAGGCGGAGATGTTCGGGACGGAGGGTATTCCCGCGTTGGGATCATCCATGGCCGAGGCGATCGCGAAACTGCGCGACGGCGGCCGGACGACGATGGTGGTTCGCAAAGGCGAGCGCGACGTTGGCGCGATCGGGCTGATGGATACGCCGCGCGCGGCGGCGAAGGTCGCGCTCAAGCGCCTGCACGACATGGGCATCA
>JAHUZY010000187.1 GCA_019264505.1 Phenylobacterium sp.
CTTCGTTAGAGGCGTTCAGGCGACGGCGGCGGACGCAAAGCGGCTCGGCCTAGAATTTCCGGCTACGCCTGCGGTGGGCACCGTCAAGAATTGGCTCTCCGGAACGAACGTTGCGGCACCGGCCGATGTCGAGCGTGGCGCTCTCATCGCGCGAGTCTTCCCGATTCTTCGCGCTGCGGCGAGGCGCCTAGAAACGTCACGAAAACCCCCCGTCTATTAGCGTGATCCATCACCGGCGACTCTTGTCCGTCACCAGACGACACGGAGTTACCCCAAATGACCTACACCCCTGAACAGGCCGCCGCCAAAATCGGTGTGGCGACCTCGACCCTCGCCAAGTGGCGATTGGCGGGCGGCGATGCGACGCCTCGCTATTACAAGCTCGGGCGCGCGGTTCGATATTCGCCGGAAGCGGTCACCGAATGGCTCGCCAGCCGTGAGCGCACCTCGACAAGCGAGGCCCGCTGATGGCCGGGCTGTTCAAATCTGAGCTTGAAAAGCTCACCGACCGGCGCGCCGCGCTGCAGGCCGAAGAGGTCGAGGCCCTCACGTTGGCCGGTCAATGCGATGCCGCCGCCGAGGCCGCCGAAGACCCCACGGAGCGCCGGGAGGCCAAGGCGAGTGCGCGCAAGCACCGGGAGACAGCGGCGGATGCCCGCGAGCTTGCCGACGCCGAGGCGCCAAAGATCGAGGCGGCGCAGGCGCGGGAGGCGCTCAGCAACCTTCTCAGGCGTCGGGCCGCCATGGATCGGACGCTGACCGCTCAGGCGAAGGAATGGGCGAAAATCGAACCCCACCTCACAGCCGTCGCGGACTTCGGCGCTCGCTATGAGCAAACCAGATGGGAAGCCGCTCGGCTTAACGATGAACTCCTCGCGGCAGGCGAGCGCCGAACCCAGGTGAACGGTGCGACCCATCTCTCGCGCGAGCGGGGCTTGGAGAGCGTTCAATTCACGGCGCTTGAGAACATCGTCCACCCGAACCGGTTCTTCCACGATCTGCACATCCCCGCCTACCGCGTCGGAGAGCGCGCGCTGTGGCAGGAGAAGCGATCTTGAGCCGGCCCGGCACTTTCCAGGCGGCGAACATCCGAGCGACCCTTGCACGCGCCGGCACGGGGCGCCGTCGGCTCTTGGCAATGATGCGCGAGGAACCGGCGCGGTCTGGCGAGCCACCGCCGCTCACAGATGAGGAATGGTTCGAAGCCCCGGCCAACCACGGGCGAAGCTATCGGGTGAGGGAATGGCAGCGGGCCGATTGGCCCGACCCTGACTCCCGCTATGGCCCGCACGTCGAGCCCCTCTGCACGGTCGTTGAGTACGGGCCAGGCGGGCCGGTGGTGGTCGCGCAACCCGCAGACCTCGGAGGCACCCCAATCATCGACACTGACCAAGGCGCTCGCGCCCTCATCGCCGCCATCCGCACTCTCGACCCCCTCTGAACGGAAAAAGCCCCCGGCGCGCCTTGACCTCAAACGCCGGGGGCTAGGTCCACATCGAACGGACAAGAAAGACTATGACCAAGCACACCGACGCCGACGGCGCCTTCGGTAGCCCAAAACGCGCCACCACAAAGGAGCGGGTCGCCATGGCGGCCGGGTGGGAGGTGGCCGATGCGATTCCCGACGCCCTCTTCGTCCGCGCGGGAACGGCCATCGTTCGCTATTGGGAGGTCGACGCCCTCGCCGCCGACCGCCTCGACCGGCTCAAGTGGTTCGCGCAAGACCTCGGCACGCTCGCTCAGGCTACGGCCTTCCCGGTCGAGACGGCCCGCAAGGTGGTTCACGCCTTCGTCTCAGCGCTGATGGCCCGCGAGTGCTCGCTTCCCGACGACCCTCAGGCCATCGCCGATGGTTGGTTCGAGTCTGGGCGCGACCTCGACCCGATGCCGGTGGTCTGGGGATGGGAGTCGGCTGGATTTGGCGACCCTAAGCACAAGCCGACCAACCGGCCGGCGTCGGTCGCGGGAGCCAGCCGATGAGCGCCCGTGCGATGTTCTCGATGGCCGAGATCGACGGGGCAGCGCTCCTCGATAGCTACTCGTTTAGCGACCTCGACCCCTTCATCGAGGAGTTTGCGACCACCGCCGACTTGGACCGGGTCGACGCGACGCTTGAGAGCATCGCACGGACCCTTGGCGGGGACGCGCGGCCGGACCCACCAGAACGCTGCGTACCGGCCCTAAGGGCGCTTTTCGCCCTTCGGCGGAAGACGACGAAGCAAGAGCCATTCGGGATGGAGATGGCCGCCGTCCGATGGGCCGCTCAGGGCCCGACCCTCAACGCTGCGGAATGGCGGGCGGCGGTCGAGGCGCAGCGCCACCGCCTGATGACGACGGAAACGCGACGGGTCGTGGCTACGCCTTTCAAGTGGGCCGATCCGGCCTGCATCCCTCAGCGCTCGTGGCTTTATGGCCGGCACCTCATCCGGGGAGAGATCAGCGCAACGCTCGCGCCTGGGGGCATTGGCAAAACGAGCCTCGCGGTGGTTGAGGCCCTCGCAATGGCGACGGGCCTGCCGCTCCTCGGCCATCAGCCGCCGGGTCCCTTGCGAGTTTTTCTGTGGAACGGCGAGGAGCCGGTCGAGGAGCTTGGGCGCCGGATGGCGGCTGCCATGAAGCACTTCGGCATTTCGCCGGAAATGGTCGGCGACCGCCTCTTCATCGACAACGGCCACACCATGCCCCTGATCCTGGCCGAGGAGGGCCGAGACGGCACGAGGGTTCACGCGCCCCTTATTCACGAATTGATCGGTGAGCTTCGGCGTCGAGAGGTCGATGTTTTCCTCGTCGACCCGGTCATCTCGACCCACAATTTGTCAGAGAATGAAAATAATGGAATTCAAAAACTCGCCACTGCATGGAAAGCCGTAGCAGTCGGGGCGAACGTTGCCGTCGGTCTTGCTCATCATACTAGGAAGTTAGGCGGGCGCGACGCCACCACCGAAGACAGCCGGGGGGCGGATGCTCTTATCGCAAAGGTTCGTGACGGCCGGGTTCTAAACGTCATGTCGGAAGCCGACGCTGCAAAGCTCGGCGTGCTCGGCCGGGACCGCCTTAGCTACTTCTGGACCGGCGGCCCCGGCGGCAAATCGAACATGAGCGCCCGCACCGGCCAGAAAGAATGGTTTCGGCTCGTAAGCATTGATCTCGGCAACGGTGGTGCTGGCGGGCCGGGGGATAGCGTCGGCGTGGTCACGTCCTGGCGCGCGCCCAACGTCGCCGATGACATCGAGCCCGAGCGCCTGGTCAAACTCGGCGCCGTGATGGGCGAGCGCGCCTGGCGGGCGGCTCCCCAGGCCGCAAAGGCGCCGGATTGGATCGGGGCGGCGGTGGCGACCGCGTTTGATCTTCGCGGGGCGGAGGGATGGGAACGGAAGGCTAAGGCATTGGTCGCCGAACTTGAGCGGCGGGGCGTGATCACCCTGCGGACGGTGGTTGGGCCAAAGCGGCGCTCTATGCCGATCTTTGTCTTCACGGGAGTGAGCGGGGACGAAGGGGCAGGGTGATTTCGAGGCGCCCCACTTGCCCCACTTCACTTCCACTCAACTTCCGGCCAACTAGGGCACTGACCTCGCCCGCCGTCATCCACTAGTTCCACTTGCTTATAGGCAAGTGGTCTAGTGGACTGGCGGGGGCTGTGCTTCGTGGAAAAAACGGCCGCATCCGATCAGTCCACGAGATTGACCTGCACTCCGATGCGGGAAAGTAGGAAATCCCCAGATTGGACCGAGATTGACCACCGCCCCACTCGGTCGAGGGGCGCGCCCAATCCCACCCGCCACATCAAGGTCGTCCCAGAAGCGTCTTCGGGCGTGATGGCTAGTGCAATTCTCGAAACTTCAGTGCCGACGGGGTCCGTCAGGCATAGCTGCAAGCCTCGCGTGCCACGTGGGGACAAGTTCTCCCAGTTAGCGATGCACACAATTCCCCAAACGGTCTCCGATGGTAGAGTGTTCACTTCGTATCTAACCCACCCGGCTCCAATTGCGAACAGAAGTCCTTCTCGGAATTCGGCAGCGTTCACAGGAAACAGGGCAGAAATAGAAAATCCAGATCGCAAGTCCTCGTCTGATATTGTAGCCCAGTCATCGGGTAATCGACCGGCGCGAGCGCCTTGCCCACCTTCTGCGCGGATCACTCGTTTGAGGACCCCCTCAGCCGACCTTATACGAATGATGCTGTCACCCCCGTGTGGAGGGTGCTGCCCTGGTAGGCGCGGCGGATCGCCGGCTGCACCAACCTCAATTTCTAGTACATCACCTGCTTCCAGCGGCAGGCCATCACGAACGAAGTCGCCACCGCCCCCGCCATCCCCACCGATCGCACCTGGCCCAACGGAACCGCCACCCCCCCCACCCGAGCCAGGAGGCGGGTGGATGTCGGCTAACTCCGGAAGATCGGTCTCCCAGTCTTCGGGAAGTGGGTTCCCCTCGAAATCAAGCCTGCGCCCCCCAGGGCCACCGGCGCCGGCGCGTGCGTGTGGGCCGATAGCACCACCACCACCGCCGCCGGCACCGGGAGCATTACCCCCGCCGCCTCCAAGTTGAAGCTTCGAACTGTGAATTGCGACGGCAACATCCGTGAAGGATACGCCAATAGCAGCCTCGGCCATTGAGTTAGTCAGCGGCCAACCCTGCCTTAGTTGTTGAAATTCGGCAATTTGATCGCGCTTCCACGCCAAGAGGCGCTCAGCTGGATAGGTATCCAGCGCCTTCGGTCCGTCGATTATTGAGGCATGTTCCAAGCACATGAGAACCAGATTGCTCTCTGCGCGATTGTCCTCAGCCGATTGTCTTGGGTCCCAACGCGGGCCACCTTCACTACGTGCGTTAATGTGGCAAATGCGGGAATTCAGCACCCAGGCACCCGAGAGAGTGTCCTCACTGTAGAGCGGTTGATGACAGCCTGGGTAAGCGCATCGGAACGCATGGGCATAAAGCTGCTTAACCGTCGAGGTGGTCGGGTGAGGATGCTCGATCGCCATGTTTCATCACTTTAAGGACGCATCTAGAATTTGGCACGGGTCCTCCCACAGCCCCAGAG
>JAHUZY010000336.1 GCA_019264505.1 Phenylobacterium sp.
ATCCACCACTGGCCGTCCACGAACTGAGCGTTGCCGCCGTCGCCCGGATTGGTGACCACATAGTCATTGACTGTCTTGGCGTAGCGGAAGACGCCCCTGAAGGTCATGGCGTCGTTGATGTCGTGCTCGCCCACCAGGGTCGCGATATCGGCGGTGGTCTCCTGGAAGTCCCGGGCGGTGAGCCCATAGAAGGCGTCCCGGGGCACGTCGAGAATGCCGGTCTCCGTTGGGGTGACGCCCGGCAGCTTGCGCGAGAGCGGGACCCCATAGTCGGGCATGTCGTTGCGGGTCAGGTGCTGGTAGCTCAGGGTCAGCCGGCTGTCGGTTCCCAGGCCCATGGCGGCCGCCACCGCCGCCCCCCAGGTGTCAAAGTCCACCGCATCGCGCTGGGGCACGTCGCCCTGGGCGCCCATCAGGTTGATCCGCACCGCGCTGGTCTCGCCCAGCACATAGTTGGTGTCCACGCTCGCGCGGACATAGGAGTCGGTCCCGACCCGCAGGCTGGCGCTGCTCTCATCGACGAGCTTGGGTTGCTTGCTCGTCAGGTTGATGCTGCCGCCGCCGGAGCCGCGCCCGTTGTAGGCGGAGTCCGGTCCCTTCACGACTTCCACCTGTTCCAGGTTGAAGATGTCCCGGACCTGGCCGCCGCTGTCGCGCACGCCGTCGACGAAGACGCTATTGCCCGAAGACTGGCCGCGGATGAACGGACGGTCGGCGAGCGGCTGGCCGCCCTCCCCGGCGCCGAAGGTGATGCCCGGAGAGGTGCGCAGGATGTCCTGCAGGGACGTCGCGGCGGTCTGTTCGATCACCACCAGCGGAATGACGGTGACGCTACGCGGGGTGTCCAGCAGGTCAGCGGTGAACTTCGGTGAGACGGGCTCGGCGGCCAGATGGCCCTCGACCCGCACGCCGGCCACCTCGTGGGGCGCATCCTCTGCCTGGGCCTGCGGCGCCAGAGCGAGACCGGCGAGACCGGCGACTGCGGCTGGTGTCCAGGCGCGTCTGGCGTAGGCGCGAACGCCTGAAAGTGGCTTCGTCATGTGCGGGAACCCCCAAGTGCAAATAAGACTGCGAGGCGTTCTTATTTGTCACCGGCGGAAACGACAATGCGAATCTTTCGCAATTACGCCGCAATGTTGAGACCCGCGTTCTTTTCCCGCGACAGCCGTCGGCGGCAGGCGATGGCCTGCCGCCGGTTTTGGCTGTCTCAGCGGGGCAGCTTGCTCGCGCCCATCAGATAGGCGTCCACCGCCTGAGCAGCCTGACGCCCCTCACGGATGGCCCAGACCACCAGGGACTGGCCCCGGCGCATGTCGCCGCAGGAGAAGATGCGCGGCTCAGAGGTGCGGTAGTCGTCCACCGAGGCCTTCACATTGCCCCGGGGATCGAGATCGACCTTGGCCTGCTCGACGAAGCCCTCATGGCGGGGGCTGACAAAGCCCATGGCCAGCAGAACGAGATCGGCCTTCAGCTGGAAGGTGCTGCCCTCGATCTCCTTCATGACCATGCGGCCGTCATCGCCCTTGACCCACTCCAGGCGGGCGCATTCCAAAGCTTCGATCTTGCCGTCCTTGCCGATGGCCCGCTTGGTGGCGACGGCGAAGTCGCGCTCGCAGCCCTCCTCGTGGCTGGACGAGGTGCGCAGCTTCAGCGGCCAGTCCGGCCAGGTCATCAGCTTGTTCTCGCGGACTGGCGGCTGGGGCATGATCTCCAGCTGGGTGACCGAGGCCGCGCCATGGCGGTTCGACGTGCCGATGCAGTCCGAGCCGGTATCGCCGCCCCCGATCACCACCACATGCTTGCCCTTGGCCGACAGGGTCCCGGTCGGCGCGGCCACCTCTTCGGCGTCGCCGGCCACACGGCGGTTCTGCTGGGTCAGGAAGTCCATGGCGAAATGGATGCCATCCAGGTCGCGGTTCTCGATCTCAAGGTCGCGGGGCTTTTCAGCGCCGCCGGCCATGACCAGGACATCGTAGTCATCCAGCAGGCGCTGGACCGAGACGTTCACGCCGACCTCGAAATTGGTGCGGAAGATGACGCCTTCGGCCTCCATCTGGCGCACCCGACGGTCGATCAGGTGCTTCTCCATCTTGAAGTCCGGGATGCCGTAGCGCAGCAGCCCACCGATCCGATCGCTCTTTTCGAACACGGTCGGCGCGTGGCCCGCGCGGGCCAGCTGCTGGGCGCAGGCCAGGCCCGCAGGGCCGGAACCGACCACGGCGATCCGCTTGCCCGTGCCGCGGGGCGAGGGTTGCGGCGTGATCCAGCCTTCTTCCCAGCCCTTATCGACGATCTGGCACTCGATCGTCTTGATGGTCACCGGGGTGTCGACGATGTTCAGCGTACAGGCGGCCTCGCACGGCGCGGGGCAGACCCGGCCGGTGAACTCCGGGAAGTTGTTGGTCGACTGGAGGTTCTCCAGCGCCGCCAGCCACTGCTCGCGATAGACGAGGTTATTGAAGTCCGGGATCTGGTTGTTCACCGGACAGCCGTTGTGACAGTACGGAATCCCGCAATCCATGCAGCGGGACGCCTGCTTGGTCAGCTCAGGCTGGGCCAGGGGTTTGACGAATTCGTTCCAGGTCTTCAGCCGGGACTCGGGCTTTTCGTAGCCACGGTCCTGACGTTCGATCTCAAGGAAGCCGGTGGGCTTTCCCATGACGGTGCTCCGATCTTCAGTCTTATTCGGCGGCGACGGCGGCGGCGGCCTTGCGTTCCTGAGCCAGGTCCAGCAGGGCGCGACGATAGTCGGTCGGCATCACCTTGCGGAAATTGGCCAGCTCGGCGTCCCAGTTTTCCAGGATCATCCGCGCCCGGGCGCTGCCGGTGTAGAGCTGGTGCCGCTCAATGAGAATGCGCAGGCGTTCGGCGTCGAAGGCCAGAACGTCGCCCATGCCATTGTCGTCCACCGACACCGACTTCTGCCGTGGACGCTGGGCGTCCTCGGCCGGGTCGCTGGCGCTGGCCGGCGCGATGGCCTCGATCTCCACCATGGCCTTGTTGCACAGGGGCTCGAACCGGTTGGTCGGGTCATAGACATAGGCCACGCCCCCGGACATGCCGGCGGCGAAGTTTCGGCCCGTGTCGCCCAGCACCACGACCACACCGCCGGTCATGTACTCGCAGCCGTGGTCGCCCACGCCCTCGACCACAGCCACGGCGCCGGAGTTGCGGACGGCGAAACGCTCGCCGGCCACGCCCTCGAAATAGGCCTCGCCGGCGATGGCGCCGTAGAGAACCGTATTGCCGATGATGATGTTCTGGGTCGGCTCACGCTTGGAGTTCGGCGGCTGGCGCACGATCACGCGGCCGCCGGACAGGCCCTTGCCCACATAGTCGTTGGAGTCGCCGATCAGCTCCAGGGTCACGCCCCGGGCCGCGAACGCCCCGAAGCTCTGACCACCGGTGCCCCGGAAGGTGAAGGAGATGGTCCCGTCGGGCAGGCCGGCATGGCCGTGCGCCATGGCCACCTCGCCCGAGAGCATCGCGCCCACTGTGCGGTTGATGTTGCGGATCTCGAACTCACCGCGGACAGCCTCGCCGCCATCGATCGCCGGACGGGCCGCGGCCAGCAGCTTGTGGTCCAGGGCCATGGCCAGGCCATGGTCCTGCTGCTCGGTGTTCCACAGCCCCTTGGGGTGCTCCATCGGCGCCTGATAGAGAAGCCGGGAGAGATCGACCCCGCGAGCTTTCCAGTGATCGACCGCCGGCGCAGCGTCGAGCAGGTCCACGCGGCCGACCATCTCATTGAGAGTACGGACGCCCAGCAGGGCCATGATCTCGCGCAGCTCTTCGGCCACGAAGAAGAAGTAGTTGATGACGTGCTCGGGCTGGCCGTTGAAGCGGGCACGCAGGACCGGGTCCTGAGTGGCCACCCCCACCGGACAGGTGTTCAGGTGACACTTGCGCATCATGATGCAGCCGGCCGCGATGAGCGGCGCGGTGGCGAAGCCGAACTCCTCGGCGCCCAGCAGGGCCCCGATGGCCACGTCCCGGCCGGTGCGCAGGCCCCCGTCCACCTGGACGGCGATGCGCGAGCGCAGGCCGTTCAGCAGCAGGGTCTGCTGGGTCTCGGCCAGGCCGATTTCCCAGGGCGAGCCTGCGTGCGTCAGGGAGGTCAGCGGCGAGGCGCCGGTGCCGCCCTCGAAGCCTGAGATCGTCACATGGTCGGCGCGCGCCTTGGAGACGCCCGCAGCCACCGTGCCCACGCCGACTTCGGAGACCAGCTTCACGGAGATGCGGGCCTTGGGATTGACGTTCTTCAGGTCGTGGATCAGCTGGGCCAGATCCTCGATCGAATAGATGTCGTGGTGCGGCGGCGGGCTGATCAGGCCGACGCCCGGGGTCGAATGGCGCACCTTGGCGATGGCCTTGTCGACCTTGTGGCCGGGCAGCTGGCCGCCCTCCCCGGGCTTGGCGCCCTGGGCCATCTTGATCTGGATGTCGTCGGCGTTGACCAGATATTCCGCCGTGACCCCGAAGCGGCCGGACGCCACCTGTTTGATCTTGGAGCGCATGGAATCGCCGTTCGGCAGGGGCGTGAAGCGATCAGGCTCCTCGCCGCCCTCCCCGGTGTTGGACCGGGCGCCGATGCGGTTCATGGCCATGGCGAGCGTGGTGTGCGCCTCGCGGCTGATAGAGCCGAAGCTCATCGCGCCGGTGGAGAAGCGCTTGACGATCTCGCTGGCGGGTTCGACCTCCTCGATGGGGATGGCCTTGTCGGCGAGCTTGAAGCGCATCAGGCCACGGATGGTCAGCAGCCGCTCGCTCTGTTCGTTGATGCTGGCGGCGAAGGCCTTGTACTCGTCTGGCAGGTTGCCGCGGACGGCGTGCTGCAGACGGGCCACCGAGTCCGGCGTCCAGGCGTGGGTCTCGCCGCGCAGGCGGTAGGCGTAGGCGCCGCCGACGTCGAGCATGTGCCGGTAGATCGGGTTGTCGCCAAAGGCGTCCCGGTGGCGGCGCACGGCCTCCTCGGCGATCTCGCCCAGACCGACGCCCTCGATGGTCGACGCGGTGCCGGTGAAGTACTTCTCGATGATCTCGGAGTTCAGGCCGACGGCGTCGAAGATCTGCGCGCCGCAATAGGACTGGTAGGTCGAGATGCCCATCTTGGACATGACCTTCAAGATCCCCTTGCCCACCGCCTTGATGTAGTTCTTGCGGGCGTCCTTGGCCGAGATGTCGAGCTTGTTCTGCACGCGCAGCTGCTCGATGGTTTCGAAGGCCAGATAGGGGTTCACAGCCTCTGCGCCATAGCCGGCCAGGACGCAGAAGTGATGCACCTCGCGGGCTTCGCCAGTCTCGATGACGAGGCCGGTCTGCATGCGCAGGCCCTGACGGATCAGGTGATGGTGAACCGCCGCGGTGGCCAGCGCCGCCGGGATCGGGATGCGGTCGGCGCTGACGGCCCGATCCGACAGGATCAGGATGTTCATGCCAGCCAGCACCTCGTCGGTGGCCTCGCGGCACAGGCGTTCCAGCGCTCGCTCCAGACCGCCGGCGCCCTCGTCGGCCGCCCAGGTGGCGTCCAGGGTGGCGGTGCGGAAGGCGCCGTCGAGCAGCTCGTTGATCGAGCGGATCTTGGCCAGGGCCTCATTGGTGAGGATCGGCTGGGCGACTTCCAGGCGCTTGTGCGAGCCGGCCTGACGGCCGAGCAGGTTCGGACGGGGCCCGATCATCGAGACCAGGCTCATGACCAGCTCTTCGCGGATCGGGTCGATGGGCGGGTTGGTGACCTGGGCGAAGTTCTGCTTGAAGTACTCGTAGATCAGCTTCGGCCGCTGCGAGAGCACGGCGATGGGCGTGTCGGCGCCCATGGAGCCGATGGGATCGTCGCCGAGGCGCGCCATCGGCTCCAGGAAGAACTGCTGGTCTTCCTGGGTGTAGCCGAAGGCCTGCTGGCGATCGAGCAGGGCGGCCGGGTCGTCGATCTTGACGGGCTCGGACTCCTCGGCGTCGACCACGTCCTCGAGCTTGAACTGGGTCTCGGCCAGCCACTCCTCATAGGGCTTGGCGCCGGCGAGGGAGGCCTTGATCTCCTCGTCCTCGATGATGCGCCCCTCCTCCATGTCGATGAGGAGCATCTTGCCGGGCTGCAGCCGCCACTTGCGGACGATGCGCTCGTCCTCGACGGGCAGCACGCCGACCTCCGAGGCCATGATCACATGGTCCTGGTCGGTGATGACGAAGCGGGCCGGACGCAGGCCGTTGCGGTCCAGGGTGGCGCCGATCTGGCGGCCATCGGTGAAGGCCACGGCGGCGGGGCCGTCCCATGGCTCCATCAGGGCGGCGTGATACTCGTAGAAAGCCTTGCGCTTGGAATCCATCAGCGGATTGCCGGCCCAGGCTTCCGGGATCAGCATCATCACCGCGTGCGCCAGGGAATAGCCGCCCGCGATCAGCAGTTCGAGGGCGTTGTCGAGGCAGGCGGTGTCGGACTGGCCGTGCGGGATCAGCGGCCACATCTTGTCGAGATCGGCGCCCAGCAGGTCGGATTCCATCCCGCGACGGCGCGCGTTCATCCAGTTCACATTGCCGCGGACGGTGTTGATCTCACCGTTGTGGGCCATGAACCGATAGGGGTGGGCCAGCCGCCAGGACGGGAAGGTGTTGGTGGAGAACCGCTGGTGGACCAGGGCCAGGGCGGATTCCGCCAGAGGATTGGCGAGGTCTTCGTAGAAGGTCCCCACCTGGCCGGCCAGCAGCAGGCCCTTATAGACCACGGTGCGGGTCGACAGGGACGGCAGGTACAGGTCCTTCAGACCCGGCAGGCCCTTCTTCTCGGCCAGCTGGGCGATGGGGTTCTGGATCTGCTTGCGCACGGCCAGCAGCTTCCGCTCATGGGCGTCCTGGTCCTTGATGGTCGGACCGCGGCCGATAAAGGCCTGGCGGATCACCGGCATGGCGTCGAGCACGGCCTGGCCGATGCCGTCCAGGTTCACCGGCACGTCGCGCCAGCCAAGCACCGGCTGCTTTTCGACCTTCATGAAGTGTTCGAACTGGGCTACGGCGACGTCGCGCGCGGCCTCATCGGCCGGCAGGAAGCACATGGCCACCGCGTACTCACCAGCCGGCGGCAGATCGACGCCGTTGTCCTTGGCCCAGGCCCGGTAAAGCCCATCGGGAATCTGAATCAGAATCCCGGCGCCGTCGCCGACCAGCGGGTCAGCGCCCACCGCGCCGCGGTGATCCAGATTGACCAGAATCTGCAGACCCGCCTGCACGACCTCATGCGATTTGCGGCCTTTAATATTGGCTACAAACCCTACGCCGCACGCATCATGCTCGTTACGCGGATCATACAATCCTTGCCGCTCTGGCGCCCCCATACGGACTCCCTTCCACTTGCTACGGGCGCACGTCGGCGCGGCCCCGAGGGGCCGTTTGGGACGCGCGTTGGAACCGCGCATTTACCCGGCAAGAACATCCCTTGTCGATGGGGCAGACGCGGCTGAATTGAAATGATCTTCCAAGTTGCGGCTTCAAGCGCCGATCAATCGCCCCAAACGGGCCTCAACGGCTTAAAAGGGCGTCTGATCACAATTGAGCGATGGCGCGGGCGAGGGGCAAGGTCGAGGCTGTTTGAGCGGCGTCATCGCGGTCCAGCGGCGGACGCCTTGCAATTCCTTTGCGGATGCGATTGGAGACCGGCTCGTTCCTGCGCTATTTTCCCGTCACCGAACTTGAGGAGTGCCTGATGACCGACCAGATCGAACGGCCCTGGGCCCTGATGCGCCATCACGCCGGTTGGGCCGACGTCTTCCATATCGAGAAGGAAGCCGGGGACTCCGTGACGGGCTTCTATCCCGACCGGGAAACCGTGGGGCCGCCGGTGAGCTATTCCGTCCGTGCGGTGCTTGCCCGATTCCCGACCATGGAGGCCGCCCGGGCCGCCCGCGAGGGCGCCGTGGCCGAGTGGCGCAAGCATGACGCTGGCGTCCAGGAGGCGGAAGAAAAGCTGCGCGCCGCTGAAAAGGCCCGCGAGGACGCCTGGCTCGGTTGCCTGCGGGAAGCCGCCGACCGCTCAGTCGGCTGAGACCGGTCTGCTCGGCCCTGAAACACACCCCGTCGCCTGCTGGCGGCGGGGTTTTTCATGACCCGAGGTCAGGACCTCTTGCTCAGTCCTCTTCGCGATAGGCAGTGTGGCAGGTCTTGCAGGCGGCGCCCACCTGGGCGGCCTGCTTGCGGACCGCCGCCAGATCGCCCTCCCGGGCCAGGGTGTTCAGCCGGCTGGTCTGGGTCCTGAGGTTGGCGGCCGCATCAGCAAACCCCGCCGCATCGCTCCAGACGCCAGCCCGCGCGCCGGTGTCGGCCCCGGACTCCGGGCCGCTGCCCCGGGGAAACCAGGTGGGGAGTTGGCCGGCGTGGCCCTCCAGCCGGGCCGCCGCGCTCGCCACGGCCGCGAGGTCAGGCTTGCCGGCGCGGAGTTCATCGTTCACCGCCTTGAAGGCTGCGCCGATCTGCTTGAACCCGGCCTGCCGGGCGGCGACCGCCCGCTCGGCTGCGCTTTCGGCCGCCGCCGGAGAGGCCGCGGTCTGCAGCGCGGCCGAGGCCAGGGCGAGGGCGGCGGCGAGGCCGACGGGTGTCGTCTTCATGGGCAGGATCCGACCGTGAACGGAGGGGGAGTGTTGCGATCTCGCCGGGGCGGCGTCAATTGGCCGGCGCGCCAGCCTTGCGGGCCTCGGCGATCAGAGCGCCGCAGGCGGCGTCCTCGGCCAGGCCCGGATCGAGGAAGGGCAGCAGCCCCGCG
>JAHUZY010000357.1 GCA_019264505.1 Phenylobacterium sp.
TCTCCAACCTGTTTGAGTCCGCCGGCGGTCCGCCGCCCGCGGCTGCGGCCGAGCCTGCGGATGACGGCGACGGCCTGACCTGGAAGGACCTGCTGGCGGCCATCGATGAGCCGCCGCCGCGCCCCCTGGATGAGCGTCGGGAGGCTCAGCTCCTGTCGGACATCGTCGCCCTGGGGATCGACCCCTCGGCCCTGCTGCCGCGGGGCCGGATCGACGAGATCGGCGCGGTGGTGCAGACCGGGGACCTGGAGGGGGCCCGCCAGGTGGTGCGCCGTCTGGCGCCGGCCGCCACGCGGCGCCTGACTAGGCGGCTGTTCACCGATGATGCGCTGAAGGCCGAGGCCGGGGACTATCTTCGACGCTACCGGGGCATGCTCGATGAGGCGGTGGCTCGGGACCAGGAGGGCTTCATGGTCGCCACCCTGCTGGCTTCCGACGCGGGCCGTGTCTTCCTGCTGCTCGATGCGGCGGCCGGCGACATGATGTGAGGCCTGGGGCGTTTCAGGTCTTGGGCTGGCCTTCAGACCGCGCGCGGACCTGCGCAAGATAGGCGCGCGACAGGCTGACGAGCTCGTCCTCAAACGCCTGGTCGTGGAAGAAATCCACCCCTTCCAGCACGGCTGAGCGCATGGCCCCGTGCATGGCGCGGGTGAGCACGAAGGCGCTGATCGGCTCGAGGGGGTCCTGGGTCTGGTTCAGGGTCTGGGTGAAGGCCTCAAGCCTTCCGGCCAAGGCCTCGGCAGGCGTCGTCTCGAACCAGACTCCCATGGCGATCCGCCGGGCGCGGGCCCGACCCTGGAAGGCGCCGATGAAGGCCCGGACGAGGGCGCGGTCGGGCGCGAGCCCCGCGCCATTCTCCCGCAGCAGCCGCTGCATCTCCGCGGCGTGTAGGACGCTTTCGCGCTCGGCCAGGGCATGCATCAGGACCCGCTTGTTGGGGAAGTAGCGATAGACCGCGCCGATGCTGACGCCGGCCCGCTCTGCCACCGCATTGGTGGTGAAGCCATCCAGACCGTCGCGCTCCAAAAGCTGAGCCGCGGCCTCCAGGATGATGTCCACGGTTGCGGCGGCGCGTTTCTGGCGGGGAGTTTTCCGTGTCGCGTCAGACAGTTGAGACTCCCTTCTCAGGACCGAGGCCAGCCGCCCGAAGGCGAGTAGGGCGCCCGCCGCGCCCTGGCTAGCCTACAGGCGATCCAAAGGGAAAGGACCTCGCATGACCTGGGCTACGGAACGACTTGAGGCGATCTGCTCTGGGCGGGGGCCGTTGCCGCCGATCGTCGAGCAACTGCGGTTGGGCCGACTGGACGCCTGGGGGGAGGGATGGGTGCGCAAGACCTGGACGCCCCACCCCAGCCTGGACACGGCCGATGGATCCCTGTTCGGCGGCTACATCGCCGCCCTGGCCGACCAGGCCCTGGCCTTCGCCACCATGACGGTGGTTCCAGATGACCGGCACTACAGGACCACCCAGCTGCAGGTCAGCTTTCTGCGGGTCGGGCGCAACGCGCCGGTGGAGATTCATGCCCAGGTGATCGCCGCCACTCGCCAGATGATCACCCTGCGCGCCAGCTTCGTTCAGGGGGAGGGCCGGCTGATCGCCGAGGCCGGCGCCCAGCAGATCCTGATGCCGATCCCGACGGCCGCCGGGGTCGCGCAGGCGCCGAGCTAAATCACCACGGCCGAGCCGTTGACCGCCACCATCAGCATCGAACCGTTGGGGCCGATGGCATGGTAGTCGAGGTCCACCCCGACCACGGCGTTGGCGCCCAGCTTCTTGGCTTCTTCCGCCAGGGCCAGCAGCGCGTCTTCCCGAGCCCGGGCCATGACCCGCTCATAGCCGCGCGAGCGGCCGCCGAAGAAATCGCGGATGGCGGCCATCAGGTCGAGCACCACATTGGCCCCGAGAATGGCCTGGGCCGAGACCATGCCCAGGTGCTGGCGCACGGGGCGGCCTTCGAGGAAGTCGGTGGTGACGATGAGGATGTCGGGTTCACGCGCCATGGCGAATTCATAGGATCAAATTGCGACGCTCGCGATGCAGAATCGCGCTGGGGGCGAGCATTGCAGCCATGCGGCTCAGGCCGTGGGTGAAAAGTGCGCGAATGGCTTCAAGGTTAAGCTGGCTTGGTCCACATTGCCCCGACCCCGCTGGAGGCCGCGCATGTTCTTCGCCCGATCCCACATCGAGCTGCACAATATCCGCGCCAGCATCGAGCGCACCAAGCGGCTGTCGGACAATGTGATCAAGATCGGCCCCATCGGGGTCGGGCTCGACGGCCTGCTCACCTGGATACCCTGGGCGGGCGGGCTCTACAGCGCCGGCGCAGGTCTGGTCCTGCTCAGCGACGGGTTCCGCGCCCGGTGCGCGCCTATGGTGCTGCTGGAGGCGACCATGGTGCTGCTGGCCGATCTGGCCATCGGGATCGCGCCGGTGCCAGGCGGACTCGGCAAGCTGGCGGACGTGCTGTTTTCAGGTCACAAATGGGCGGCTGACCTGATGATCAAGCATATGGAAGAGACCATCTATTTTGAAGGCTCCCGCAAGGATGTGGTCCATACGCCCGAATATCGAGACATCCTCTCGCGCATCAAGGATGGCAAGGAACGTCGCCGAGTCGTCTTCCTCGGCTGAGCCAGGTTCAGTTCATCGCACTGGAGCGGTCCGGTGGCGGTGACGCAGGACAAGGCGCACCGCGCCTGGCGCGCCGCCGAGCGGATCAAGCGCCTGTCTGACCGGCTGGTGGGTGTAGGCCCCATCGGGCTAGGCCTCGACGGCATACTGGCCTGGGTGCCCATCGCCGGCACCGTCTACAGCGTGGGCGCCGGCGCCCTGCTGATCGCTGAAGGCCTGCGCGGGGGCGCCGCGGTGATGACGCTGGCGCGGATGGGCGCCTACCTGGCCTTCGACTCGGCCACCTCCACCGTGCCGGTGGCCGGCTGGGCGGTGGACACCCTGTTTCCCGGGCATCTGATGGCGGCCAAGGCGCTGCAGAAGGATATCGAGGCCCGGCATGGCCCGTCGGCCCTGCCCGAAAGCTGGGACCGCAAGCGCCGGGCCCGGGCCGGACGCCGAGGCGTCAAGATCTGAAACCCAGTCTGATTGGCGCATTTGCGCCAGATCAGCGACACTGGGGCGCGACCGGGCGATCAGGGCCGCTACTCCAACGTCAGACCCCCCATGACCGACGCCGCCAAGGCCTCGAACCTCTATCTGCCCAAACTGGCCTCCCAGTTGCGAGAGGGTTACGGCCTCGCCGACCTGAGGGCCGACGCCGTGGCCGGCCTGACCGTGGCCATCGTGGCCCTGCCGCTGTCCATGGCCATCGCCATCGCCTCTGGCGTGGGGCCGGAGCGCGGCCTCTACACGGCCATTGTCGGGGGCTTCCTGGTGTCGATGCTGGGGGGCAGCCGGTTCCAGATCGGCGGGCCGGCCGGCGCCTTCATCGTGCTGGTGGCCAGTACGGTCCATCTGCACGGGATCGAGGGGCTCGTCCTGGCGACCTTCCTCTCAGGCCTGATGCTGGCGGCGGGCGGTGTGCTGCGCCTGGGCAACCTGATCCGCCTCATCCCGGCGCCGGTGACCGTGGGCTTCACCGCCGGCATTGCGGTGATCATCCTGGTGAGCCAGGTCCGCGATCTGCTGGGCCTGAGTCTCAGCGGCGGCGAGCCTGTGGAATTCGGACCCAAGGTGGCGGCGCTCGTCCAGGCCCTGCCGAGCGCGAACCCGCCGGCCGTGGCGGTGGCGGCGGTGGTGATCGCCCTGATCCTGGCCGTGCGGCGCTGGCGGCCGACCTGGCCGGCCCTGCTGATCGCGGTCAGCCTCGCCTCGGCGGCCGCGGCCCTGCTGGCCCTGCCGGTGGAGACCATCGGCTCCAAGTTCGGCGGCATACCCAACCACCTGCCCATGCCGCACCTGCCCGACCTGGCGCTCTCCAAGGTGCTGGCCGTGCTGCCGGCGGCGGCGGCCTTCGCCCTGCTGGGCGCCATCGAGAGCCTGCTCTCAGCGGTGGTGGCCGACGGCATGACCGGGCGGCGGCATCGCTCCAACATGGAGCTGGTGGCCCAGGGGATCGCCAATTCCGGCGCGGCCCTGTTCGGCGGCATGCCGGTGACGGGCGCCATCGCGCGCACCGCCACCAACGTCAGGGCCGGCGCCCATGGTCCGGTGTCGGGCATGCTGCACGCCCTCTACCTGCTGGCCTTCATGCTGATCGCAGCCCCGCTGGCGGCCTATATCCCCCTGGCCGCCCTGGCCGGCCTGCTGGCGGTGGTGGCCTGGAACATGGTGGAGAAGGCCGAGATCGCCCACCTGCTGCGGGAGAACCGCGCTGGCGCCGCGGTGATGGCCGTGACGCTCGCCCTCACGCTCGCCCACGACCTAATCGCCGGCATCGCGGCGGGGTGCGCCCTGGCTATGGCGCTGGCGTGGGTTTCTCGGAGGAGGTAGCCCAATAATGGGATACTTAACTACAGTATCCCTTTTGAGGGATACAATTTGAAATTATCCCTGTATAGGGTGACGCCATGATCGGGCTTGTCGAACCCCTACTTGAGACGCTTCCGCGGGCCTCCCATGCGGTGGTTATGGGCGACCTCGTGTCGAGCGAGGACACCGCGTCGGTCGAGACCTTGCACGCGTGCTTCAACGCCGCGGTCCAGAGCGCCAACGACGCCCATCGTCGCCAGATCGTCTCGCCCCTGACCATCACCCTGGGGGATGAGTTCCAGGGGCTTTGCGCCACCCTGGAAGGCGGCCTGCGTGTGGTGCGCGACCTGAGGGCGCAGCTCCTCACCGCCGGGCTTGGCTGCCGGTTCGTGGTGGGGGCGGTGCTGTTGGAGACGCCAGTGAATCCGGCGCGGGCCTGGAACATGATGGGGCCAGGGCTCGCCGCCAGCCGCCAGCGGCTGGCGGACAAGCGTGACGCCAACGCCTACCGATTCGAACTGCGCGGAGAACCGGAGCTTCAGGCCCTGATGGAAGCTGTGGGGGCCGGGTTGACGGAGATCGAGGACGGCTGGACCGCCCGCCAGCGGGAGGTTGTGCTGGCCCTGCGGGCCGAGTCCG
>JAHUZY010000018.1 GCA_019264505.1 Phenylobacterium sp.
GCTGGTCGCCGTCGCCTGGCGGCGGAGGATCGCGTCGGGGTCGGCGGTGTCGAGATTGTTGGCGGCGTAGCGGGGATCTGTCGCTGGGGTGACGATCACCGGCGGGGCGCCGAACTGGTCGGCGGTGATGTCGACGATCCAGCCCTGACAGGTGACCCAGGCGTGGCTCTCCCAGCGACCGTGGGCGAGGAAACCGAAGTCGCCAATTGGTGATGTTGCGGCGCGGCGCGGGACGCCGTTCGACCATTGGGCGTCGTGGCCTTGTGCACGAAGGACGTCGCGGACGAACAGGCTCGTTCGGCCACAGGCGCCGGCAGACGGCGTCGCGCCGCGGCGCCACGGCTCGGCGGCCAGCCAGTCGTCCCACACCGGCTCCATGAAGCGACGCAGGCCTGTGGCCGTGGCGACGAGTTGGGCCCGCAGGGACGGGTCGCCGCCCAGGTCAGCCATGGACCGGTCCTGCGCGGGCGACGCTGGCGGCGATGAGCTCAAGGATCTCGGCGGTGGGGCGGACGTCTCCGAACGAGCGGTAGATGGTGTAGAGGGCGGCGTTGTGGGCGGCGTCGGTGACTGTGGCGGTGGCGTCGGCGGCGAAGATGACCCGGTAGCCGAGGGTCGAGGCGTCGCGGGCGGAACTTTCGCAGCACACATTGGTCACCGTGCCGGTGATGATCACCGTCTCGATCCCGCGGGCGGTGAGGCGGTCATGCAGGTCGCAGCGGCCGGGGAAGAAGGCGCTGGCGGCGGATTTCTCGACCACGATCTCGCCCTCAATGACATTGAGCTCGGGGCAGAGCCGGTCACGCGGGGCGCCCTGGCCGCCCGAGGCGCCGTAGACCTTTGCGATCTGTTCCCCATAGAACTCGATGGCGCGGGAGTTGGGCGGCCCAGTGTCGGCGGGCAGGACCCAGGCGACCACCCCGCCGGCCTCGCGTAAGGCTTCTGCCAGGCGGTTAATCGGCGCGATGGCGTCGCGGCAGTGGACATTGGCCTCGGCGAAAAAGGGCACCATGTCGATGACGACAAGGGCCGTAGTCTCGGGGTCGAGACGCTCATAGGCATGACGTCGTCCGCGGCGGGTTTCCTGGCGACGGTACTCCCGCTCAGCGATCATCCAGTTGTGCGCCATCGCCTTGCCCCGCTAGAGTGTTCATGAAATGTACCCGGCCTCTAGCAGATCGACCATGACAGATTATGCCTCGTATATGATCTGCACCGCCCCGCGCAGCGGGAGCACCCTGTTGTGTCGGCTGCTTGCGGAAACCGGTGTGGCGGGGCGGCCGGCCTCATATTTCCACGAACCTTCCCTGGCCGACTGGACGAGGCGGCTGGGCGTCGATCCGGCGGCCGACGCCTCGGAAAGCGAGATTGTCGAGGCCTCCATCCAGGCAGCGCTGTCGCGGGGGCGTAGCGACAACGGGGTTTTTGGGCTGCGCCTGCAGAGGCCCAGTTTCGCGTTCTTTTTTTCCAGTCTGGCGCTGGTCCATGCTGATGAGCCCTCGGAGCGCGCGCGGTTTGAGGGCGTCTTCGGGCGCACCCTGTTCATCCACCTCTCCAGGACCGACAAGGTCGAGCAGGCGGTGTCCTGCCTGAAGGCCGAGCAGACCGGCCTGTGGCACGTGGCGGCCGACGGCTCGGACGTGGAGCGGATCGGGCCGCCTCGTGAGCCGGAATATGACGGCCAGGCGCTCCAGGCCTGGGTGGACGCCATGACCGGCTATGACCGGGACTGGAACACGTGGTTTGCGAGCGAGGCCATCGAGCCGGTTCGCGTCACGTACGACCATCTCTCCAGAAACCCCCAAGGAATCCTGCGTCGCATACTGGATTCCCTTGGGCTGGACCCTGCTGCGGCTGGTCATGTTGCGCCAAGCTTGCGGAAGATGGCTGACGACACCAATCAGGCGTGGGTGACGCGGTTTCGCGCCGAGCGCATCGTGGCCTGATGCGCGTTGGGCGACGCGGAGGCGCCGGGGCGAGGCGCTGGCCGGGGAGGGGTATCGCCTGACACCCGTTGGCGGGTGGTTCTGGTATCTGAATGGCCTTGACCGTCTCTCATTTGAGATACAAATTGAGGACGCTCTAAGGAGGATCAGCGATGGCCGCGCAAACCTCAATGCTCCATGTGCGCGTGGACGAGCAGCTTAAGGCCGACGCCACGGAGAAGCTCGCCCGCGTCGGCCTTACGGTCTCTGACGCGGTACGCATCCTGTTGACCCGCATCGCCAGGGAAGGGGGGTTGCCGGCCGGACTCACGTCCGATCCAGAAGCCCACGACGCCTGGTTCCGCGCCAAGGTGCAAGAGGCCCTGGCGGACACAGCGCCCGCCGCGCCCCATGGGCAGGTGATGGACGAAGCCCAGGCGCAGATCGACCGGAAGCGGCGTGACCGCCCGGTCGATTGAATGGCGCGCGGCGGCGCGCGGCGATCTGTTCGCGATCCTGGACTATATCTCCGACGACAATCCCGACGCCGCACAGCGGTTGAAAAACGAGATTGAGGTCAAGGTTTCCAGGCTGGCCACGCGCCCTAGGCTCTATCGGCCGGGAAGAGTCGCCGGCACCCGCGAGATGATTGTTCGGCCAAACTACATCGTGGTCTATGCCGAAGAGGGGCGCGCTGTGGTCATCCTGCGGGTGCTGCACGCCACCCAGCAATGGCCGTCCGCCGGATAGGTCGGCGGCTTGCTATCGTGCAGCTGGGTCGCATTGCGCCGCCTGGTCCATGGCGCATGAATGATGGGGAAATGACAATGACCAGAGAAGGCGGCTGCCGGTGTGGGCAGGTGCGGTTTCGGGTCTCCGAGGCGCCGAAGGTGACCATGGCTTGTCACTGTCGGGGGTGTCAGCAGATGACCGGCAGCGCGTTTTCGCTGAGCGCGCTGTTTGCGGCAGGCGACTTTGAGGTGACGGCGGGCGAGCCGGTCATCGGCGGGCTGCATGGGGCGACGCGGCACTTCTTCTGTCCGCACTGCATGAGCTGGATGTTCACCCGGCCCGAGGGCGCTGACCTCTTCGTCAATGTGCGCGCGACCCTGTTCGATGATCCATCGGGGCTGGAGCCGTTCATGGAGACCATGACGGCCGAAAAGCTGCCCTGGGTGAGCACGCCGGCAGTGGAAGGTTTTGAGGGTTTCCCGCAGCCCGCCGACTACGGCCGGCTGATGGGCGCCTATGCGGCGAGGCCCGCCGGCTGAGACCGGGCGGCGGAGCGACGGATCGCCCCGCCTTTGTCGTTGGGCTCAGGCCTTGTCGATGGCCTGGGCGATCTGGTCGGTGGTGTGGCCAGTGAGATCCTTGGCGATCTCGCCTACCAGGCGGGCCTCGGTCTCCTTGTGCCAGCCCTTGCGGAGCTGACCCAGAGTCTTGGGCGCGGCAATGACCAGCAGGGCCTCGGCCTTGTGGGTCAGGACCATGTGGTTCAGCGCATCGGCGACGCCCATGGCGAACCCGTCCTCGGCCTGGGTGTCATTGTCGGGATTGGCGCCGCCGGAATTGCGGCCCGGCGCGCCGGAAACCCGCTCGGGGATGTCGGGGGTCGCCTTGGCCTTGAGGTTGATCTCCTGGGCCCCGACGTTCTCGAAGAGGGCCAGCTTCTCGCCGTCGACAACGGCCACGAGGGCGCCTTTGGTCAGTTTCATCGGGGAGGCTCCGTAAGTTGCGGGACAGCCTCAACGTGCCGCGCGCGGCGCGGTTGCGCAGGGGAGGCCCCCGCCGCCACGCCCTGGGG
>JAHUZY010000066.1 GCA_019264505.1 Phenylobacterium sp.
GAAGAGGTCCGGGTGGCTCGGACCGGTCGGGTGCGCCCGGATGCCTTTGGCCGGGTGGTCTGCGCCCAGGGGCTCGCGCCCGCTCGCATCCAGAAGCCAGGCGTTCAACAGGGCGAAATAGTGCGGAAAGGCCTCGGAAGAGGCCGACCTCAGAGCCGCGCCCGTGCGCCCATCGGCGCCGAGCGCCCGACCGACCCCCAGGTCGATCCGCCCAGGCGCCAGGGCCTCCAGCTCCATGAACACCTCCGCCACCTTCAGAGGCGAATAGTTCACCAGCATCACCCCGCCCGATCCCAGCCGGATGGTGGAGGTCGCCTGGGTCAGGGCGGCGATCAGGATTTCGGGCGCAGGGGAGGCGAGACCTTCGATATTGTGATGCTCGGCCAGCCAGAACCGGTTGTAGCCCAAGCGCTCAGCGGCCTTGGCCACCTCGATCGTCTCCCGGACCGCTTGGGCCTGAGTGTTGGTCCCGCCCACGGGCGAGAGGTCAAGCACCGAAAGCTGAGTCACGCGCTGGGCGACCGCAGCTCACGGAAGACCATCCGCACCCCGTAGGCGGCCACGAGGCCTGCGAACAGCATGACCACGATGGAGACCGGCATGGCGGTGGGCTCGGCCGCGGTCATCCACTGGCCCGGCGCGACGCCGGTCATGAAGAAGCCGAGCTCGACCAGCTTGAACAGGGCCACCGGCCCGGCCATCAGGGCGAGCGCGACCCCCATGGCGATCTGGCCCAGATTGCGTTTGGCGGCCAGATTGCGATTAGCAGGTGGGCTCATGGGAACTCCTGACGAAGACGGCGGGACCCGAACATGGCCCTGCGCGCCCGGGGCGCAAGGCTTACTTGCGGGGGCCGCGCTTCTTGATCACGCCCGAGAAGCTCATCACGTTCTCAGCCCCGGTGGTGATCAGTCCGCGCACGAAGACCATGGAGCGGGCGTTGCGCACCACTTCGCCCTTGCATTCGACCAGGGCGCCCAGGGGCACGGCGCCGACAAACTCGCCGTTCAGGGTGGCGGTCACGCTGTGCTGGCCCTCCAGGGCCTCGCGGGCGATGACGAACAGGCAGTAGTCGGCGAAGGTCATGATGCAGCCGCCGTGCATGAAGCCGCCGCCGTTCATGTGCTTCGGCTCGGCGCGGAAGGCGCAGCGGGGCGTGCCGTCCGGGTCGTGGCGGAAATAGAAGGGACCGGCATGATCCTCGAAGGGATCAGACCCTTCCCAGGTGCGCCAACCGGCCCATTCGCCCTCGGTCACCAGACCGTTTTTTGCTTCGCCGCCGCCGTCCATACGCTCAACCCGTTCCTGAAGACCTCAGCCCCGCGCTCCTTAGCCGCCGGGCGGGGCGGGGTGAAAGCCCTGATTTCTGTGGCGGTGGGTCGCTGCGGACGTCGGCCGCTCACCCCAGGGCGGCGCCGAAGGGTTTGCTCGCCCGGGCCGCAGTCACTAGTTTCCGTCCCCTCTGAACCGAACGATGCGAGGCGTGACCATGGAAGGCCGGACCGTCTATCTCTGCGCAGGTCTGCGAAGCCCGATCGGGCGCTATGGCGGCGCGCTGGCCAAGGTGCGCGCCGACGACCTGGCCGCCCATCCGATCCGCGCCCTGATGGCCAGCCTGCCGAGCGTCGACTGGGAACAGGTCGACGAGGTCATCTATGGCTGCGTCAACCAGGCCGGCGAGGACAACCGCAATGTGGCCCGCATGGCCCTGCTGCTGGCCGGCATGCCGAGCTCGGTGCCCGGGCTGACTGTCAACCGCCTCTGCGCCTCGGGCCTCGACGCCACCATCGCCGCGGCCCGGATGATCGCCGTGGGCGAGGCCGAGCTGGTCATCGCCGGCGGGGTGGAGAGCATGACCCGCTCGCCCTTCGTCATGGGCAAGGCTGACTCAGCCTTCTCGCGCTCGGCGGAGATCTTCGACACCACCATCGGCTGGCGGTTCGTCAATCCGCAGATGCAGAAGGACTACGGCGTCGACTCCATGCCCGAGACCGCCGAGAACGTGGCCACCGACTATCAGATCGCCCGCGCCGACCAGGATGCCTTCGCCGCCCGCAGCCAGCAGCGCTACGGCGCAGGGGAGGCCCGCGGCTTCTTCGCAGGTGAGATCGCGCCGATCACGCTGAAGGACCGCAAGGGCGAGACCGTCATCTCCAAGGACGAGCACCCCCGCCCGGACACCACCTTGGAAGCGCTGCAAGGCCTCAAGCCCATCGTGCGCCCCGACGGCACGGTGACGGCGGGCAATGCGTCCGGCGTCAATGACGGGGCCGCGGCCCTGCTGCTGGCCTCGGCCGAGATGGTCCAGAAGCTGGGCCTGGAGCCGCTCGCCCGGATCGAAGGCGGCGCCTCGGGCGGCGTGCCGCCCCGGGTCATGGGCTATGGCCCCGTGCCGGCGGTGGAGAAGCTCTGCGGCCGCCTGGGGCTTACCCCTCGGGATTTCGACGTGGTCGAGCTGAACGAGGCCTTCGCCGCCCAGGCGCTGGCCTGCACCCGGGCCTGGGGCCTGGCTGACGACGCCGAGCATGTGAACCCGCACGGCGGGGCCATCGCCATCGGCCATCCGCTGGGGGCGTCGGGCGCGCGCATTGCGCTCACCGCAGCGCGGGCGATGAAGGAACGGGGCGGCGCCCGGGCGCTGGCCACCATGTGCGTGGGCGTAGGCCAGGGCTCGGCCCTGGCGCTGGCCAAAGCCTAAGACCCTCCAGGAAAGACGACAGACATGGCCCTCGATGCCGAAACCCGCGACCAGCTGATCGACACCGTCCGCCGCTTCGTCACCGAGCGGCTGCGCCCCCTGGAAGCCCAGGTCTCCGAGACCGACACCATGCCCGACGACGTGGTGGCCGAGATGAAGGAACTGGGCCTGTTTGGCCTGTCCATCCCGGCCGAATACGGCGGGCTCGACCTCTCCATGGAGGAGGAGTGCCTGGTGGCCGTGGAGCTCGGTCGCACCAGCCCGGCCTTCCGCTCGGCCTTTGGCACCAATGTCGGCATCGGCAGCCAGGGCCTGGTGATGTTCGGCACCGACGAACAGAAGGCGAAGTATCTGCCGGGCATCGCCTCGGGCGAGATCATCACCTCCTTCGCCCTCACCGAGCCGGAGGCGGGCTCGGACTCCGCCTCGGTTCAGACCCGGGCCACGCTGGACGGCGACGCCTATGTGCTGAACGGGTCGAAGCGCTACATCACCAACGCCAACAAGGCCCACCTCTTCACCGTCATGGCCCGCACCGATCCGTCCAAGCCGGGCGGCGGCGGGGTCTCGGCCTTCCTCGTGCCCCGCGACCTGCCGGGCCTCTCGGTGGGCAAGCCCGAGAAGAAGATGGGCCAGCAGGGCGCCCACATCTGCGACGTCACCTTCGACAATGTCCGGGTGCCGGTGGAGAACCGCCTGGGCGCCGAAGGCGAGGGCTTCAAGGTGGCCATGCAGGTGCTCGACCGCGGGCGGCTGCACATCTCGGCGGTCTGTGTCGGCGTGGCCGAGCGGCTGATCACCGACTGCGTGGCCTATGCCAGCGAGCGCAAGCAGTTCGGCCAGGCCATCAGCCAGTTCCAGCTGGTTCAGGGGATGATCGCTGACTGCAAGACCGAGGCCCTGGCGGCCAAGGCGCTCACCATGGAGACCGCCCGCAAGCGCGACGCCGGCCAGGGCGTGACCATGGAGGCCGCGGCCGCCAAATATTTCGCCTCGGAGATGGTGGGCCGGGTGGCCGACAAGGCGGTGCAGATCTTCGGCGGCGCCGGCTACGTCGCTGATTACGGGATCGAGCGGTTCTACCGCGACGTGCGCATCTTCCGCATCTATGAGGGCACCAGTCAGATCCAGCAGGTGGTCATCGCCCGCGAAACCCTGAAGCGTGGCGGTTGATGTCCGATCCTATCGAAACGGCGATCTTTGATCTTCTGACGCCCCTGGCGCCCGGCAAGTCCATCTCCCCGGAGGAGGCGGCCCGGGCGGCCGATCCCGAGGGCTGGCGTCGCTGGCTCTCGCGGGTGCGCACCGTCTCGGTGGGTCTCGCCCGGGAGGGCCGGCTGGTGATCACCCGCCATGGCAAGCCGGCCGATCCCAACAAGTTCAAGGGCGTCTACCGCCTGCGCCTGCCGATCGCGGGCGAGGTTCTGCCGGGCGTGCTGGCGCCGCCGGAGTCGCCCCCGCCGGAATAGGCGCTCAGCGCCCGCCGGCCAGGGCCGCCAGCCGCGCCTGCTGGGCATGGACCGGGTTGGTCGCAGCCCC
This sequence comes from Phenylobacterium sp., assembly GCA_019264505.1. Lineage (GTDB taxonomy): Bacteria > Pseudomonadota > Alphaproteobacteria > Caulobacterales > Caulobacteraceae > Phenylobacterium. The sequence continues at coordinate 4,238 of JAHUZY010000066.1, forward strand.
CGAAAGCTGGAACCGGTCCACCGACTCCGAGAGCGAGGCGGCGTTCTGGTCCAGGGTGCGGGTGGCCGCATTGGCCTCTTCCACCATGGCGGCGTTCTGCTGGGTCACCTTGTCCATGTCGGTGATGGCGGTGTTCACCTGGGCCAGGCCCACCGACTGCTCTTCGGCCGAGGCGGCGATGGCGGCGATGACGTCTGAAATCTCCGTGACCTTGCCGACAATGCCGCTCAGCACCTCGCCGGTCTGGCCGACCAGATCGACGCCGCTCTGCACCTGGTGACCGGAGGCCTCGATGAGGCCCTTGATCTCCTTGGCCGCGTCGGCCGAGCGCTGGGCGAGGGCGCGCACCTCCGAGGCCACCACGGCGAACCCCCGGCCGGACTCGCCGGCTCGGGCGGCCTCAACCCCGGCGTTGAGCGCCAGGAGGTTGGTCTGGAAGGCGATCTCGTCGATCACGCCGATGATCTTGCTGATCTCCTGGGCGGAGTTGGCGATCTCGCCCATGGCGGTGACGGCCTGACCGACCACCTGGCCACTGCGCTCGGCCTCGCTGCGGGCCGAGGCCATGGCCCCGTTGGCCTGGCGCGCGCCTGAGGCGGTGCGGCGCACCGTGACCGTAATCTCGTCGAGGGCCGCGGCGGTCTCTTGCAGGCTGGCGGCCTGACGTTCGGTGCGGTGGGAGAGGTCGTCCACCGCCGTGGCGATTTCCCGGGAGCCGGCGCGGATTTCGCCAGTGGCGGTGGCGATGGCGCCGAACGCCCCCTCCAGCTGGCTGACGGCGGCGTTGAAATCGGTTTTCAGGGCCTCGTAGTCCCGCGCCACGGCCACATCGATGCGGGCCCCCAGATCACCCCGGGCCAGACGCGACAAGGCTCGCGCCATGGCCTCCACCAGGGCCTTCTGATCCTCGGTGGACCGGGCGAAGGCCGCTTCGGCGGCGGCCAGGCGGCGGTCGAGTTCGCCCCGGGCGGTCTCAGCCTCTGTTTCAAGGCGGGCGCGGGCCGCGGCGTTCTCGCGGAAGACCACCACGCTGGCGGCCATCTGACCGATTTCATCGTGGCGCTCAGCGCCGGGGATCGCCTCCACCATCTCGCCCGCCGCCAGGCGACGCATGACGCCGCTCATCCGCGACAGGGCGGTGATCACCAGGCCTTCGAAATAGAGGGCGCCGAGCACGACGCCGACCACAGTGGCCAGGCCAATCCCGATGCTGATGGCGGTGGCCATGCCGAGGATGCGCTCGGCCTCGGCCCCGCCGCCGGCCTGCGCCACCATGCGCAGGAGGGCGATGTTCAGTCCGGCCAGGGCCAGCATGGACGCCATGCCCACCCCCCAGGAGAGCCGCATGCGTCCCTTGATCGTCTTCAGCATCTGCTCGTCATCCGCTTCATCCCGGCCTGGGCGCCCAAAACTGGCGGCCCCAAGCTGCGCTGATCCTCGCGCACGACCCTGGACACTCGGTTAACGGGAGTTGAATCGGTGGCGCACAACGCTGACAGGTTGTCGCACCCCTGGGCCAGGTGGCGTCAGGCGCAACTGGCGCCTACATGGCGCTCATGCCCGCCATCGACGGCCTCCAGACCCTGCTCGCCGACATCGCCGCCTGCCGGGCCTGCGCGGGCGATCTCGTGCCCGAGCCGCGGCCTGTGGTGCGGGTGAGCCCGGAGACCCGACTGCTGATCTGCGGCCAGGCGCCGGGCCGGCTGGTGCATGAGACCGGCCTGCCCTTCAACGATCCGTCCGGCGTGCGCCTGCGCAGCTGGTTGGGCGTGGACCGGGACACCTTCTACGACCACCCGGCCATCGGCGTGGCCGCCATGGCCTTCTGCTTCCCCGGGACCAATCCCAAGGGCGGGGACTTTCCACCGCCGGCCCGCTGCGCCCAGCTGTGGCGCCCGCAACTGCTGGCCCAGTTGCCGAAGGTGGAGCTGACCCTGCTTGTGGGGTCCTACGCCCAGGCCTGGGCGCTGGGGGCGGCGCGCAAGGCCACCATGACGCATACCGTGGCGGCCTGGACTGAGTATGGGCCAGGCATCCTGCCCCTGCCGCATCCATCCTGGCGCAACACCGCCTGGCTGAAGCGCAATCCCTGGTTCGAGGCCGAGGTCACGCCCTATCTTCGCCAAAGGGTGGAGGCTCTTCTGCGCGCATGACTCGTCTGACCGCCCTGCTGTTCGCCCTGATGCTGGGAGCCTGCACGCCGCTCATGGTCCAGACGGCCGGTGAGCCGCCCCTGGGGTTCGAAGGCCCGCGCCTCTCCGGCGACCGGTTCGTGAGCTTCGATGGCGCGCGGCTGGGCCTGACCACCTGGGACGCCCAGGACGGCGCGCCGGAAGCTGTGGTCGTCGCTGTCCACGGCATGAACGACTACGCCAACGCCTTCCACCTCGCCGCCCCCTACTGGGCCGAGCACGGGGTGACCACCTACGCCTATGATCAGCGGGGCTTTGGCCGCTCCCCCCATCGCGGGGTCTGGCCCGATGAGTCGGTTTTGCAGGAAGACCTGCGGACCATCGTCGCCCTGGTTCGCGCCCGTCATCCCCACGCCCTGGTGGTGGTGGCCGGAGAGAGCATGGGCGGCGCTGTGGCCATCCGCGCCTTCGCCTCGGAGCGGCCGCCCGCGGCCCACCGGCTGGTGCTGATGGCGCCGGCGGTCTGGGGCTGGTCGACACAGCCGCTGCCGTTCAAGACCGCCCTGTGGTTCGCCGCCCACGTCACCGGCCCCAAGGTCTATACGCCGCCGAGCTGGGTCACCAGCCGGGTGAAGCCCACCGACAATATCCCTGAGCTGCGGGCCATGGGGGCCGACCCGCTGCTGATCTGGGGCGCGCGGTCCGACACCCTCTACGGGCTTGTGGATCTGATGGAGAACGCCTGGACCGACATCGCCCGGTTGCAGGTCCCGGTGTTGTACCTCTACGGCCAGAATGACGAGATCATTCCCGAGCGCCCGGCCCTGCAGGCGGCCGCGCGGCTGAAGCCCACCGACCGCTCGGCGCACTATGCTGACGGTTGGCATCTGCTGACCCGTGATCTGCAGGGGGCGGCGGTGATGGCCGATATCCTGGCCTATATCGAGGACCCTGAGGCGCCGCTGCCGTCCGGGGCGCCGCCCATTCCCACCGCGCCGGGCGGCGACGACTGGACGCCGGCCGCGCCCCGTGCGACGGCGGGCTTGTGACGGCGCAGCCTGCGGGCTAGAGCCCGTGAAATTGGTTTCAAACGCAACGATCCCGTGAGCGCATGACCCTGTTCGACTCTCCCGACTTTGATGGCCACGAGGCCGTTCACGCCTTTTCCGACGAGGCCACGGGGCTGCGCTGCATCATCGCCGTCCATTCCACGGCCCGCGGCCCGGCAGCCGGCGGCTGCCGCATGTGGCCGTTCCCGACCTCGGCCGACGCCCTGCAGGACGCGCTGCGCCTGTCGCGCGCCATGTCCTACAAGAACGCCATGGCCGACCTGGCGCTGGGCGGCGGCAAGGCTGTGATCATCGGCGATTCCCGGACCCAGAAGTCGCCGGCCCTGTTCGAGGCCTTCGGCCGGGCGGTGGAAGCCGTCGGCGGGGCCTACTGGACGGCCGAAGACGTGGGCGTCTCGCCGGCCGACCTGACCCACGCTCGCCGCTATACCCGCTTCGTGGCGGGTCTGGAGGGCCATGCGGCGGCCTCTGGCGACCCGAGCCCGGTGACCGCTGAAGGCGTCTTCCGCGGCATCAGCCTGTGTGTGCGCCGCGCCCTGGACCGGGACCTGTCCGGCGTCACCGTCGCCATCCAGGGGGTGGGCCATGTGGGCGCCTATCTGGCGCAAAAGCTGAGCGCGGCCGGCGCGCGGCTGGTGATCACCGACGTGAACCGCGAGGCCCTGGCCCAGGTGGCCGCTCAGACCGGGGCGATGATCGTGGCGCCGGACGAGATCTTCGATGTCGAGGCCGATGTCTTCGCCCCCTGCGCCCTGGGGGGCGCGATCAGCGCCGAGACCCTGCCGCGCCTGCGCGCCCGCATCATCGCCGGCGGCGCCAACAATCAGCTCGCTGACCCGGTGATCGGCCAGACCCTGTTCGACCTCGGCCTGCTCTATGCGCCGGACTATGTGATCAACGGCGGCGGCATCATCAATGTGGCCGGCGAAATCCGCGCCCTGGACGCCGGCGAAGCCTTCGATCCCGCCTGGGTGGAGGGCAAGCTCGCGCGCCTGATGCTCACCCTGGAGGCGGTGCTCGACCGCTCCATCGCCGAGCGCCGCCCGACCCACGAGGTCGCAGGCGAGATGGCCCGCGAGCGGATCGCCCAGGGCGCTGCCGCCCGAGCCTGACGGCTGTGGGAACGGGCTGGGCCTCAGAGCGAGGCCAGCCTGTCCTTTCTTGGCTCACGCACCATGAACAGCAGCAGCAGCAGGCCCGCCGTCAGGAAGGCGATCGAGGCGCCGAAGACGCTCTGATAGCCCAAGGTGGCGGCCATCAGACCGCCGGCCAGGGGGCCCGCTGAGGCCATGACGCCTGAGGCGGTGGACGACAGAGCGATCCGCATGGGCATGTCGTCCCGGTTCCCGAATTCCAGGATCATGGTCTGTGCGCTCATCATGTAGCCAGACTGCGAGGCGCCAAGGCCACAGAAGGCCAGGAAGATGGCCCACACCTCGTGGACATTCATCAGGAGCACTGTCGAGGCGATCCAGATCACGAGGGAGCTGATCAGCACCAAACGGAAGCCGGTCCTGTCCCCCAGATACCCCCAGACGAGGTTGGCCAGGGTGTCGGCCCCCAGGAAGGCCAGGGTGAGCAGGCCGATATTGGCCCCGGTCAGCTCGATCGTGGTGCTGACATAGAGGATGTAGAACGGCGTCGCCATCCGACCGGTGATCGCCAGCATCTGCACGATCAGGAAGAACATGTAGCCGCGGTCCTGGGAGACCAGGCGCGGGAAGTCCTTGAGCCGCTCGAAGAAGGGCGTCTGGGCCCGGGTCGTGGGGGGTTCGGGCTCGATCATCAGGGCCTGAAGGGCCCAGAGGCCCGCCGTGGTCAGGATGGTGGCGAATAGGAAGGTGGTGGCGTAGCCGTTCCCCAGCATGTTGCCTTCGATGAAGTATTTGCCGGCCACCCAGGCCAGCGCCGCGGCGATCACCCCGCCGGTGGCGTTGCGCCAGGCCTGCAGCCGGCCCCGCCGACTGATGGGGATCACCTTGGCCATGAGCAGGGAGAAGACGACTCCCTGGGTGCCCATGAACAGGCCGAACATGAACATGAAGGACAGGATCGCCACCACCAGGGGCTGACCCGACAGGAACCAGCCGGCCAGCGCCATGCCGAGAATCTGTATCCGGGCGAGACCCCCCATCCAGACGGCGGCCGGCATGACCCGTTTGCGGTGTTCGATCTGGGTGGCGCCAAAGATCGGCGACAGCATCCCGCCCACCTGCTGGAGGGCCAGGCCCAGGCCGACGATGAAGCTGGAGCCGGAAATCAGGTAGAGGTAGGCGGGCAGGAAGGTGGGCGCATTGACCAGCCGGAAGCCGGTCATGCCCAGCATGCCGTGCAGATAGTGGGCGATATAGTTGCGCTTCAGATGGGCCCAGACGAACTTTTCGTACTCGATCTCGCGCTCGGCGAGGCTTTTGCCGTCTTCGTCAGGATGGATCACGACCACCTCTTCGGCGGCCGGCGTTTCCTCGGTTATCTTTTCCAATAGCGTCCCAGCCGCGCGGGGGTCGCAAAGGGTCGCGCGGCGGCTCCCCAAAATTATGATCTGCTAAAACAATGACTCCGTCCTATCAGAGTCCGCCGCCCTGAAAAGCCGATTTCTCGCCCGCGCCAAAACTGGACGCAAAGGTCGCAAGCTGCGCCTCAGGCGGCGCTGGCCAGGGGGGCGGCCAGGGTGACGTCCACCTTGACCACCATGCGGCTCAGCCCCGGATCTCCCAGGATCGAGCCGCTGATCGGCGCGGCTTCGGCCGGAGTGCGGCTGACCGCCACCGGGATCAGATCGGCGGCCTCGGCCAGGCCGTTGGTCGGGTCGAAATCCATCCAGCCAAAGGCCGGCAGGAAGACCTCGCACCAGGCATGGGTGGCGCCGGCGCCGCGCACGCTCTCCAGCCCCGGGGAATAGAGGTAGCCGCTGACGAACCGGGCGGCGAAGCCCAGGCGGCGCAGGGCCTCCACCATCAGCCAGGCGAAGTCGCGGCAGCTCCCCTGGCCAAGCGCCACCGTCTCGTGGGGCGCCTGAACGCCCTCCTCGTGGCGGGCCTGATAGTCGAACTGCTGGTGGATGGCCCGGTTGAGGCGCAGCACATAGTCGATGGCGGGCTCGCCCACCGCCGGCGCGACCCCGTGCAGCCAGCGCAGCAGCAGACCCTCGGGGTCCAGGGTCGCCGGCTCGATATAGGGACCGAGCACGGCCCGGTCGCTGGGGGGATAGACGATGGGGGTCGCCGTATGGGGGTCGTCCACCTCCTGCGGCTCCAGGGGGGCGGGAAAGCGCTCGATCTCCAGTTCGCTGAGCACGAAGAACTGGTCGGATTCTTCGCTGAGGTTCAGCTGGCAGACGCAGTTGCCATAGGCGTCATAGCGCCACCGGGTCTCCCCCCGCGGCGAGAAGGTCAGGGCGCCCTTGACCACCCGCAGGGCGTGGCCGCCCCGGGGCCGCACCAGCAGTTCGTGCGGCCCAAAGGCGACCGGGCGCTCATAGGCGTAGCGGGTTTCGTGGCGGATGATCAGGCGGGACATGGGCGCGCTGCTAACACCCCCCGAGGGCGAAGGTTCCTGGTCTCTCCTGGTCTGAGGACTATTCAGACGGTGGTCGAGGTCGGCCGCACGATGATTTCGCTGACGTCCACCTCCGGCGGCTGTTCGATGGCGAAGCGGACGGCCCGGGCGATGGCATCGGCCGGAATGGCCTTTTTCCGGTAGTCATCGATGAAGGCTGCGGTCTCCGGATGGGTGATGGTCTCGGCCAGCTCCGAGGTGGTGACGCCCGGCGAGACGACGGTCACCCGCACCTTGTCGGTCTCCTGGCGCAGGGCCTCTGAGATCACCCGCACCGCGAACTTGGTGGCGCAATAGACCGCCGCGCTCGGCAGGATCTGGTGTCCGGCTGTCGAGGCGATGTTGATGATCTGGCCGTGGCCCTGGGCCTCCATGATCGGCAGGGCCGCAGCAATGCCATGCAGCACGCCGCGGATGTTCACGTCGAGCATCTGGTCCCACTCGTCCACCTTCAGGGCGGCGAGCGGGGAGAGCGGCATGACGCCGGCGTTGTTGACGATCACGTCCACCCGGCCGAACTGCGCCTGCGCCGCTTCGACGAAGGCCTTCACCTCGTCACGGGAGGTGACGTCCAGGCCGTGGACCATGGCCTTGCCGCCGTCGGCCTCGATCTGGGCTTTCAGGGCCTCCAGCCGCTCCACCCGTCGGGCGCCCAGCACCACGGTTGCGCCGGCGGCCGCCAGCTCGCGGGCCGTGGCCTCGCCGATGCCGCTGCTCGCGCCGGTCACCAGCACCACCTTGTCTGCAATCTCAATCATGGCCGTCTCCTTTGTCTTGGCGAGACAAGAGATGCGGCAGTTGGAGCATCGTGCGTTAGACCAGTCCTCCGCAGTTCTTGCACGATCCTCCTGGAGGTGCGGGTAAGCCTTGCGGCTGACCGGACGCCATGAGAGCAAGTCTCATGGACTTTCTCGCCTCTTTGATCGCCCGCCACGCGCCCGAGGACGGCATGCACGACATGCCTGTTCCTGGCCTGGCGGTCATACGCTATGGCGCCCCCACCGATCGCGTCCCGGTGCTCCACCAGCCGGCCGTCTGCATTATCGCGCAAGGCGCCAAGGTGGTGATGCTGGCCGAGGAAACCTTCCGCTATGACAGCGCCAGCCATCTGGTGGTGTCGGTCGACCTGCCCCTGACTGGCCAGGTGGTGGAGGCCACGGTGGAGCGGCCCTATCTCTGCGTTCGGGTGGATCTGGACCCGGCCCTGCTCCGGGAGCTGATGCTCCAGCGGCCGCCCGCGGCCGGGGCCGAGACCTCGCGGGGCCTGCATCTCAGCCGCAATACGCCCGAGTTGACTGATGCGGTCGCCCGCCTCCTTCGCCTGCTGGACCGGCCGCAGGATGTGGAGGTCCTGGCCCCGATCATCCGGCGGGAGATCCACTACTGGCTGCTGACCGGGGATCAGGCCGGCATTGTCCGTCAGATCGGCACGCCAGACAGTCGGCTGTCCCAGGTCAGCCGCGCCATCACCTGGATCCGGGCGAACTTTGATCAGCCCTTCAGCATCGAGCGTCTGTCGCACGAGGCGCGGATGAGCCCCTCAGCGCTCCACCACCACTTCAAGGCGGTGACCGCCATGAGCCCGCTGCAGTACCAGAAGCAGATCCGCCTGCAGGAGGCCCGCCGCCTCATGCTCGGCGAAGCCGCCGACGCCCAGGCCGCCGGCTTCCAGGTGGGCTATGAGAGCCCCTCCCAGTTTTCCCGCGAATACGCCCGCCTGTTCGGCGCCCCGCCCGCCCGCGACGCCGCCCGGCTGCGGGCCAGCGGACCCGTGCCGGTGGCGGTTTAGGGGGACGCCACCTTCATGGCTTCGCCGGCAGCACCGCCAGGAGCGCCCGGGTGAAGCCGGCCGGCGCCACGGTCAGATGGTCCTCCTCGGCCAGCACGGTCGAGCGCACCGTCAGGTTCGGATAGGCGCGGGATTTCAGGACCTGCTCCATGGCGCTCATCTGGCCGACCATGTCGTAGCGCGAGGCGTGACGCGGGGTGGGGCCGGGCGTCTCGAAGGCGCCGATATACATGAAGACCTCGGCCGGCAGGTCGGTGTGGCTCTGCGCGTAGTCGGCTTCCATCTTCATGATGTGGCGCTGGCCAAACCAGAAGGAGGGGCTGCCCAGCACATAGGCCTGGAACAGCGCAGGATCGGTGAACAGGATCTGGGCGCCCAGCAGGCCGCCATAGGAGTGGCCCAGCAGCACGCGGGCCTCGGGATCTGCCCGGAACCGTCCCTCGATGAATGGCAGCACCTCGGACTTCAGATAGGCCTGATAGGCGCCGCCGCCGCCATGGATCAGCTGACAGTGGCTCTCGGGCTGGCAGGGAACCGGCGTGTAGTCGCGGCTGCGCGACGCCGCGCCGCCTTCGCCCTTGGCGTAGGACAGGCCGACAAGAATGAACTCCTGGATCACCGGCCCGTCCAGATTGATCCGGCGGGCCATCTGGCGAAGGATGGGAAAGCTGTAGTCGGCGTCGGTGACATAGAGGGTCGGATAGCGGCGCTGCGGCTCGGCCTCGTAGCTGGCCGGCAGGCTGACAAAGACCTCATAGTCGCGACCGGAGACGGGGTCCGGCACGGTCCAGACCTGGGTGTCCTTCAGGACGTAGGGCTGGCCTTCCAAGGGTGCAGGAGGGGCAGGCTGCGTCGTCGGCGCCGTCTCCGTGCAGGCGCAGGCGAAGAGCGCCGCCACCAGGCCTGCGGCCAAAACTCTTAGGTTCATCATGGCCCCCCTGAAGCTCTAGCTTGCGCAGCTAGACGGGCAATGTGGCGGAACTCAGATGGCGCGGCGGGCGACTATTGTCCGGCCCCCACCGCGACGCTGGAGAGCAGGGCGGCGAGCTCGGCCTGCCGGGCGCAGCCGGTCTTTTCCAGGACGCGGCGGAGCTGATTGCGGACGGTGTTGATCGACACATCACCCGCCAGCGCCAGGTCCTCCAGGGTCTTGCCGGCCCCGATCCCCTGGGCCACCCGAGCCTCGGCCGGGGTCAGGTCGAAGAGTGAGCGCATCAGGTCCAGCGACGGGGTCCGCTCGCTGCTGACCGGCGTCATCAGCAGGAGCGCGAAGCTCTGGCCAAAGATGTCGTGGGCCGAGCGCTTGATGGGGATCAGGTGCAGCACCATCGTCGCCTTGCCCAGTTCGTCGCGCAGGGGGAAGGTGCAGCGCCCCAGGCCAGGGGCCGCGTCGATGGTCTTCAGGGCGTCGGCGAGCATCTGCTGGGCGGCCTTGTCGCTTAGGACAAGGCGGTTGCCCGCGCCAAACCGGACCTCCCCGGCCAGCGGCGCCATCCACTCATTGGCCTCGACAACCACGCCGCCTTCAGTGAGCAGAAGGGCCGGCAACCGCATCCCGCTCAACGCCTCGGTGGCGCCCTGGGCGCGCTGCAGGCCCAGGCGGGCGCTGACCAGGGCGCTGCGCGCCAGGTGCGGGCGCAGACTGTTCAGGGTGGCCACGTGCTCCGGCTCGATCGGACCCCGATCCAGTGTCCGTTCGATGCTGAAGACGATTGAGTCCCCGGTCGGCACCTGCAGCCCCGTGCCGGCCGACCAGCCCAGGCCGCGGGGGTGGAAGAAGTCGCGATAGATGGGGTCGACCTTGATCTGGTCTTCGCTCCAGAAGTCCTGCTCCACGAAGAAGGCGGGATCGGACTGGCTCATGATGCAGGTGCGGCGGGGGCAACGATGGAACCAGCCGTCGTTCACATAGGCCTCGAAGACCTCGCGGATCGAGCCCGAGGCGGTCCAGCAAAGCGCCTTGCGGGCGGAGAACAGCAGGCCGCCCCGGGAGTCGGTCATCGCCGCCAGATCATCGAGCACCGAGGGCCAAAGCTCCGGCGCCACCGAACACTCGTAGATCCGATCGATCAGATCGCTTTCCATCGGTCCCCCATGTGCTTGCCGAGATTATCGCACCCAACCTGCGCCGCCTCGCAACTCCTTTCAAAGCGGGCCTCCGGCCACGCTTGCAGAACATAACAAGAACTTTAGAGTGGCCCCATGGCCGTTCTCGATCTGAAGCAGAAGCTCTCCATCCTTGCCGACGCGGCCAAGTACGACGCGTCCTGCGCGTCGTCGGGGGCGGGGAAGCGGGATTCCAGAGGCGGCAAGGGTGTGGGATCCACCGAGGGCATGGGCATCTGCCACGCCTATACGCCGGATGGCCGGTGCGTCAGCCTGCTGAAGATCCTGCTGACCAACTACTGCATCTATGATTGCGCCTACTGCGTGAACAGGGTCTCGTCCAACACCCCGCGGGCCAGGTTCAAGGTCCAGGAAGTGGTCGACCTGACGCTCGGCTTCTACAAGCGCAACTATATCGAGGGGTTGTTCCTCTCCTCGGGCATCATCCGCAACAGCGACTATACGATGGAGGCGATGGTGGCGGTCGCGCGCACCTTGCGCACCGATCATGACTTCCGCGGCTACATCCATCTGAAGCTAATCCCGGAAGCCTCGGTGGAGCTGACCAATGAGGCCGCCCTCTATGCCGACCGGGTCTCGATCAATGTGGAGCTGCCGCGGGAGGAGAGTTTGGC
>JAHUZY010000111.1 GCA_019264505.1 Phenylobacterium sp.
GGCCGGCGCCGCCCCCGTGGCCACCACCTGCTTGACCGGCCGGGCCTTGGGCGCCCGGGCGCCGCGCAGGGCGATGGCCAGCGGCTGGCCAGGCGCATCCACGGCGTAGCGGGCCGCCCACTGGACGAACTCCAGGGTTCCCGGCGGCAGGGGGGGATCATCCAGCCGCGCCTCCAGCGGCTTCAGCGGCCGATTGCCGCCGACCGCATCGCGCAGGGCGGTCACCACGCCCCGCAGGGTGCGCGGGCCAAGCGGCGCGGCCACCTGGTCCCCCACCTGCAGTTCCATGCCCTCAGGCTCGGCATAGTCGAAGGCCTCAGGCAGGGGCATGGGCAGCAGGACCGAGGCGATACGGCTCATGAGCGGCCGGCCTGAGCTGTCACGCGGGTGGGGTGGCGATGACCCCGCGCAGGCGCTAAACACCGCCATCCACTGCGCAGGGAGGCCCAGGCCATGCAGATCTTTCTCGACACCACCGACACGGCCGTCCTGAAGGACCTGGCCTCCACCGGTCTGGTGGACGGCGTCACCACCAATCCGTCGCTGATCGCCAAGTCGGGCCGTCCCATGCTGGAGGTCATCGCCGAGATTTGCGACCTCGTCGAGGGTCCCGTGAGCGCCGAGGTGGCCGCCACCGAGACCGAGGCCATGCTGGCCGAGGGCCGCAAGCTGGCAGGCGTCGCCCCCAATGTGGTGGTCAAGGTCCCCCTGACCCGGGCTGGGCTGACCGCCACGGGCGTGTTCACCCGCGAAGGCATCCAGACCAACGTCACCCTGTGCTTCTCCGCCGCCCAGGCCCTGATGGCCGCCAAGGCCGGCGCCACCTACATCTCGCCCTTCATCGGCCGCCTGGACGACCACGGCGCCGATGGCATGGATCTGATCGCCGAGATCCGCGCCATCTATGACAACTACGACTTCGACACCGAAATCCTCGCCGCCTCCATCCGTACCCCCGCCCATGTGACGGCCTCGGCCCTGATGGGCGCCGACTGCGCCACCATTCCGCCGGCGGTCTTCCTCGACCTGTTCAAGCACCCGTTAACCGAGAAGGGTCTTGATCAGTTCATGAGCGACTGGGCCAAGACCGGCCAGTCGATCCTCTAAGACGGCGCGCTGACGGCGAGGGACGGAACTGATGGACGGGGCGAGCATCGACGGCGCCATGAGCGCCCACGAGGCCCAGGCGGCCGTCCGGGCCTTCCTGCTGGAAAACCCCGGCGTCCTGCTGGACGATCCGGAGCTGCTCCGCCTGCTCGGCCTGCAGACTCTACCGGAGAATGTGGTGGCCTTCGGCCCCGCGGCCCTGGCCCGGGTGCACGCCGCCCACCGCAAGGAGTCGGCTGTGCGCCGCCAGCTGGAGTCCACCGCCCGCGCCAACTTCGCCGCCCAGGCCCAGACCCATGGGGCGGTGATCGATCTGCTGGAGGCCCGCAACCACGCCGATCTCGCCCGGCGGGTGGACGACCTGGCCCAGCTGCGCTTTGGCCTCTGCTGCGGGGCCGTGGCGCTGGAAGGTCCCGATCGCACCCCGGCCGGCTGGCGGCCCCTGGTGGAGGGGCAGGTGGACATGATCCTCGGCGGCCACCAGAAGCTGACCCGCATGGGGTTCTGGGCCCCGGCGCTCGGCCTGTTCGGCGACCGGGCTGAGGGTGTGAAGTCCATGGCCCTGGTCCGTCTGGCCATGTGGGAGCCGGCCCGCGAGGGGATCGTGGCCTTCGGCTCAGATGATCCCAAGGGCTTCACCGAGGATATGGGCGCCGAGCTCGTGGCCTTCCTGGCCCGGGTGATCGAGCGCACGGCGGAGCGTTGGCCGGTCCTTTGACCCCCTTGAGCCCCAACGCCCCGGCCGATCAGGCCGTCGTGGCGTGGCTGGCCTATCTGACCCAGGAACGCCGGGCCTCGCCGCGGACGGTGGAGTCCTACGGGGCGGCCGGACGCCGCTATGTCGCCTTCCTGCAGCAGCATCGCGGGGGCGGCCTGACCGTGACCGACTTCGGCGGCGTGCAGACCGCCGAACTGCGCGCCTGGCTCGCCCATCTGCGCCAGGGGGATCATCCCCTCTCCCCTCGCTCCCTGTCTCAGGCCCTGTCGGCGGTCCGGGGGCTTCACCGCTTTCTCGACCGAAGGCTGGGCGTGGCCAATGCCGCCGTCACCCTGGTCCGCGGCCCCCGCGTCAAACCCGGCGCGCCCCGTCCCGTCACCGAGGATCAGGCCCGCGGCCTGATCGCCGAGCCGGGGCTCGACCCCGACCGGGAGGGCTGGGAGGCCAGCCGGGACGCCGCGGTCCTGACCCTGCTCTATGGCTGCGGACTGCGGATTTCCGAGGCCCTGTCCCTGAAGCGATCCGACGCCCCCCTGTCCGCCAGCCTGCGGATCACCGGCAAGGGGGGCAAGACCCGGCTGGTCCCGGTCCTGCCGGCGGTGGCCGAGGCGATCACCGACTATCTGGATGACCTGCCGTTTGTGCTGGCGCCGGGGGATGCGCTGTTCCGGGCCAAGCGCGGGGGGCCTTTGAGCCCGCGCCACGTCCAGGCCACCGTGCAGATCCTGCGCGGCCGGCTGGGCCTGCCGGACAGCGCAACCCCGCACGCCCTGCGGCATTCCTTCGCCACGCACCTTTTGGGCGCCGGCGCCGGCTTGCGTTCAATCCAGGACCTGCTAGGCCACGCCTCGCTGTCCACCACCCAGCGCTATACCGAGGTGGACGCCGAGCGCCTGCTCGCCGCCTATGCCAAGGCCCATCCCCACGCATGACCTGTCCCGTCCGACTTCGCCCCGTGATTCCCGGCGATCTGCCGATCTTCTTCGAGCAGCAGCGGGACCCCGCCGCCAACCGCATGGCCGCCTTCGGCGCGGCTGATCCGGAGGACCGGGCCGCCTTCATGGCCCGCTGGGACAAGCTGCTGAAGACCTCCGGGATCACGGCCCGCACCATCGAGGTGGCCGGGGACGTGGCCGGTCATATCCTCAATCACACCACCGCGGGCTCGCCTTCGGTCTCCTACTGGGTGGGCAAGCCCTGGTGGGGCCATGGGGTTGCGACCCAGGCCC
>JAHUZY010000151.1 GCA_019264505.1 Phenylobacterium sp.
GCCCAGGATGACGCCGTGGGGTTGGAAGCGCCGGGGAACGGCAGGCCCCCTGGCCTCAACCTACCCCAGGTCCACGGGCGCAGGCGGCGTCCCATTGCGGCGGGTCATGGCGGCGCGCAGCTCGGCGCGGGTCACGCCGCCGAAGACCAGGACCAGGACGCCATAGAGGGCCATGCCCCCCACCGACAGGACCACGACCCCGATCTCCTTGGCGCCGAGCAGCGGCAGGTCGAGGGCTGCGATCGGCGCCTCGAAGGCCGCGCGATTGAAGGCGGCGAAGGCCAGAAGCCCGCCCATGACCAGGCTGGCCAGACTGACGCGGATGATCTTGGAGATCACGGCCGGAGAGGGGCGGTAGTCCCCGCGCCGCCAGAGCGCCACCAGCATCTGGATGACCGCGATCCAGGCCGCCAGGCTGGTGGCCATGGCGATGCCCGGCACGCCGATGACGAAGAACAGGGCCACCCCGGCCACGATGTTGACCGCCACCGAGATCAGGGCGAAACGCATCGGCGTGCGGGTGTCCTCCCGGGCGAAGAAGGCCGGCTGCAGGATGCGCTGCAGGACGAAGGCCGGCGTGCCCCAGCCATAGTGGAACAAGAGCGCGCCCGCGGCGGCGGCGTCAGCGAAGACAAAGGCGCCGCGGGTGAACAGGCCATCGATCAGATAGACCGGCATGGCCATCAGGGCGGCGGCGGCAGGCAGGCTGAGCGCCAGGCCGAAGACCAGGCCCTGGTCCATCACCAGCTTGGCGTCGGCAGCGTCCCCCCGGCGCAGGGACTGGGACAGGCGCGGCAGAAGCGCGATGCCGATGGCCACCCCCACCAGGCTCATGGGCAGCTGATAGAGACGGTCGGCCACGTTCAGCCAGACCCGGGCGCCGGAGACCTGGGAGGCCAGGATGCCGGAGACGAAGATGTTGATCTGGGTGGCGCTGTTGGCGATGGCCGCCGGCACGGCGCGTCGCACCAGGTCCTTCATGTCCGGCGACAGGCGGGGGCGAACCAGCCGCACCCGGGCGCCGGCCTTGCGGGCGGCCCAGATGACCAGGGCGGCCTGACCGACGCCGGCCACGCCGACCCCGATGGAGGCGGCGTAGGCGGCGGTGATGGAGTCCCGCTGGGGCCAGACCACCGCCAGCATGACCACGTTCAGCACGGTGGGATAGAAGCCCGAGACGATGAAGCGCCCATGGGCGTTCAGCACGCCGGAGAACAGGGCCGCAATCGCCATGCAGGGCAGGTAGGGCATGGTGATCTGGGTCAGGATCACCGCCAGCCGGAACTTGTCGGGCTCGTCCACATAGCCGGGATTGATGACGTACATCAGCCAGGGCATGGCCGCCTGGGCCACCAGGGTGAAGACCACCGTCACCACCGCCAGGCCGGCGGCGGCGTCGGCGGCGTACTGGTTGGCCACGGCCTCCCCCTCGCCCTCCAGCCGCTTGGCGTAGCCCGGCACGAAGGCGGCGGCGAAGGCGCCCTCGGCGAAGATCCGCCGGAACAGGTTGGGGAAGGCCAGCGCCGTATAATAGGCGTCGGCGGCGATGGTCTGGCTGGCCCCGAGCTTCGCCGTCACCACCACGTCGCGCACCAGGCCCAGCACCCGGCTGAACAGGGTGAGGGCGGAAAAGATCATCGACGAGCGCAGCATGCCGTTGCGGCGCGGCGGCGCGCCGGCCGGGGGCGGGGGGGTCACGACGGGCTCGGGCGGTGTGCTCACCGGCCGCCTCTGGAGCCTGGAGGCGGCGCGGTCAAGACGTCGCGTCCGCCGGCGTCTTGACGCACAGCCAGCGGCTGCGATGGAAGTTGGCGATATTGTCCACCCAGCCGCTCACCCTGGGGTTCACCAGGGCCTTGTTGACCACGAACAGGACCGGGATCAGGGCGTCCTCCCCCAGCATCAGGGCCTCGGCCCGGGCGAGGATGGCGGCGCGGGCCTCCAGGTCCGGCTCGGCGGCCGCCTGGGCCAGGAGGGCGTCATAGGCGGGGTTGGCGTAATCCCCATAGTTCTGCGCCCCGGTCTGCGAATCCAGCAGCTCCAGGAAGGTCAGGGGATCGTTGTAGTCGGCGTACCAGCTCATGGCGCCGACCTCGAAGTCCCGCATCCGATAGGCGGCGAACGCGATCTGGCCTTCGTTCTGCGCCAGGGCGACCTTGACGCCGATCGCCTGCCAGTCGGCCTGGATGGCCTGCATCATCAAGGTGGTGTCCGGGGTGTTGCCGGTCTTGATCTCCACCTCCAGGGGCCGGTCAGGGCCATAGCCGGCCTGGGCCAGCAGGTCCCGGGCCAGGGCCTGGCGGTCCTCGAAGCTGAGGCCTGCGAAGCTGGCCTGCGGCCCGTTCTCCACATAGTTGGCCGTGCCGGGCGGCACGAAGGCGTAGGCCGGGACCTGGCCGGCGCGCAGCAGCTTGTCGGTGATGAAGTCCCGGTCGATGGCCGCCGACAGGGCCTTGCGCACCCGGGGATCACGGAAGGCGGCCACGGTGCGGGTGTTGAAGGACAGGTAGGTGGTGGCCAGCGAGATGTGGGTCCGGGCGTAGCCGGGCATGGACTCATTGATCTTCGAGAGACGGTTCGACTGGAAGCCGGTGTTGATGTCCAGCTCGCCGGCCGCCACCCGCCGCTCGGCGGTCACCGCATCGGGGGTGGGATAGTAGCGGATGGTGTCGACGCAGACTTCGCCGGCGTCCCAGAAGTGAGGGTTCTTCTTGACCTCGATATATTCGCCCAGCCGCCAGGAGACGAGCTGATAGGGACCGCTGCTGACATAGTTTCCAGGCTGGACCCACTGGTCTCCCAGGCGCTCGACCACGTGGCGTGGCACGGGGAAGTAGGACAGATGCTTGAGCAGTTCCGGCAGGTAGGGCGCCGGGCGCTCCAGGGTCAGCTCCAGGGTGCGGGGGTCGATGGCCCGGGCGCCGAGGGCTTCGGGCGGGGCTTCGCCTGCGTTCACCGCCGCGCCGTTTTTCAGCAGGAAGACGAGGTAGGCGTAGATCGAGGCGGTCTCGGGCTTCAGGATCCGGCGATAGGCGTAGACGAAGTCGTCGGCCGTGATCGGCGTCCCGTCCGACCACTTCGCCTCGCGCAGGTGGAAGGTCCAGACCAGGCCGTCCGGGGTGGTCTCCCATCGCTCGGCCAGGGCCGGGATCGGGGTTCCGTCCGGGGCGTCGGTGGTCAGGCCGACATTGAGGTCGCCGATCACCTGAAACTCGTCGACCAGATTGCTCTGCTGAGGATCGAGCGTGGCCGGCTCGGTGTTGTTGCCGAACTCCAGGCAGGTTTCCCCGGCGGCGCAGGGCGGGCGGCTCGGCCCCTCCTGACAGGCGGCGAGCGCCAGGGCGGCGAGCAGAGGCGCGATCACGCGCAGCAGGGACAAGGGCGAGCACTCCGGAACATCTGCGACCATAGGCGCACGCCCCCCTCCCGTCATGGTCGGGCTTGACCCGACCATCCATGAACACAGGGCTGGCCTCCGTGTGCATGGGCCCTCGGATCAAGTC
>JAHUZY010000175.1 GCA_019264505.1 Phenylobacterium sp.
TAACCGCCCGGCGTGCCCCCCACCCCGGCCCACCTCCTGACGCCTGACCAGTTCCCGGTCTTTCAGAGCGGCCGCGGCGGCCAGTTCACCTATCACGGCCCAGGCCAGCGGGTGGCCTATGTGATGCTGGACCTGACGGCCCGGCGGCGCGACGTGCGGGCCTTCGTGGCTGCCCTAGAGGCCTGGGTGATCGAGTCCCTGGGGCGGTTCAACGTCGAGGGTGCCGTCCGCCCCGGGCGGGTCGGGGTGTGGGTGGAGCGCAAGACGCCGGGCTTTCCGCCGCAGGAGGACAAGATCGCCGCGATCGGCGTGAAACTGCGCCGATGGGTGTCCTTCCACGGCATCGCGCTGAACGTGGAGCCCGACCTCAGCCACTTCGCCGGGATTGTTCCTTGCGGGGTGACCGAGCATGGGGTGACCAGCCTCGTGGACCTGGGCCTGCCCGTGACCATGGATGAAGCCGACGCGGCCCTGCGCGCCGGCGTCGAGTCCGTGTTAGGGGCCCGCGCGCAGGTCGAACCCCCGGCCCTCCCCTGAGCTTGTGGCCTAGGCCGCGGTGGCGCCGTAGTAACCCGCCTCTTCGGCGCGCCAGCCATAGTCATCGCTGCTGAAGCGGGCCTTGTCGTAACCCGGCGCACCTTCCAGCGTCTCCTTCTCCAGGGCGACGACGAAGCCGTCCTGCTCGGTGTCGTATGTCAGGACCGACCAGGGCAGCGGATAGTGCTTCTCGCCCATGCCCAGCAGGCCGCCGAAGGCCATGGTGGCGAACTCGGCCTGGCCGGAGCGCTTGTCGATGAAGATGTTCTCCACCGTGCCCAGCTTCTCGCCCTGGGGGTTGTAGACGCTGACGCCCTCGACCTTGTCGGCGGCGATCAGGCGCATGTCGGTGCGGTCGGCGGGATCGTTTGCCATGTCAGGCTCCTCTTGAGGTGGATTGCCTCAAGGGAACCCTCCACAGGGGCCTCTGTTCCGACGGCGAAGCTGAGACGTCGGTTCAGGCGAACTCGGCCAGCACCTCGTCGGCGGCCACCGAATCCCCGGCCTTGGGACCCACCATCTTCACCGTGCCGTCCCGCTCGGCGCGGATGATGTTCTGCATCTTCATGGCCTCGATGATGGCCACCACCTCGCCGGCCTTGACCTCCTGGCCCTCGACCACGCTGAGGCTGACCACCAGGCCCGGCATCGGCGAGAGCACCAGCTTGGCGGTGTCGGCGGCCTGCTTGGCTGGCAGGCGCTTGTGCAGCAGGGCCGAGACCGGCGTCAGCACCAGAACCCGCGCCTCGGCGGCCCGGTGCCGGATGACGAAGCCCTCGGCCGCCGGACGCACGTGTACGCTGAATCGCGCCCCATCCAGCGTGGCGGCGAAGACCGGCTGGCCCGGCCGCCAGTCGATGTCCGACAGCACCAGGCGCCTGCCGGCCTCGGTCAGCTCCACGCTGACCGTGTCGCCCTCCAGGCTCAGGCGCACCGGATGGTCGGCGCCGCGCAGATTGACCACCCAGTCGTGACGGCCCCGGCCGGGCCAGGCGCGCTCGCTCATCACCTGATGCATGGCGCAGGCCGCAGCGATCTGGATGTCGGTCTGGCGGGGCGTCGGGACCGTGCCTTGGAAACCCTCGGGGAACTCGTCCTTGATGTAGCTGGTCGACAGCTGGCCCGACCTGAAGCGGTCCTCGTCCATCACCGCCACCAGGAAGGGGATGTTGTGGCCCAGGCCCTCGATGTGGAAGGTCTCAAGGGCCTCGCCCATGGCGTCGATGGCGGCCAGCCGGGTCGGCGCCCAGGTGGACAGCTTGGAGATCATCGGGTCGTAGAACATTGAGATCTCGTCGCCCTCGCGGACCCCGGCGTCGTTGCGCACGGTCAGCCCGTGGGCCTCCCGCTCCTGCGGCGGGCGGTAGCGCACCAGCCGGCCGATGGAGGGCAGGAAACCGCGATAGGGATCCTCGGCATAGATGCGGCTCTCAACGGCCCAGCCGTTGATCTTCAGATCGTCCTGCGTGAAGGCGAGCGGCTCGCCGGCGGCCGAGCGGATCATCTGCTCCACCAGGTCCGCCCCGGTGATCAGCTCGGTGACCGGATGCTCCACCTGCAGGCGGGTGTTCATTTCCAGGAAGAAGAAGCTGCGATCCTGGCCGGCGACGAACTCGACGGTGCCGGCGCTGTCGTAGCCGACCGCCTTGGCGAGCGCGATGGCCTGGTCGCCCATGGCCTTGCGGGTGGCCTCGTCCAGAAGCGGGCTGGGCGCCTCTTCGATGACCTTCTGGTTGCGGCGCTGGATCGAGCATTCCCGCTCGAACAGGTGGACCACATGGCCGTGCTTGTCGCCCAGCACCTGGATCTCGATATGGCGCGGGCTCTCGATGAACTTCTCGATGAAGATGCGATCATCGCCGAAGCTCGACTTGGCCTCCGCCTGCACGGCGGGGAAGCCCTCCTCCACGTCCTGGCGGGTCCAGGCGACCCGGATGCCCTTGCCGCCGCCCCCGGCTGAGGCCTTGATCATCACCGGATAGCCGATGTCCTCGGCGATCTGGACAGCGTGAGCGGTGTCGGAGATCTCGCCCACATGGCCGGGCACCGTGGAGACGCCGGCGCGGCCGGCGGCCTTCTTGCTCTCGATCTTGTCGCCCATGGCCGCAATGGCCTCAGGATTCGGACCGATGAAGACGATCCCTTCCTCGGCCAGCCGCCGGGCGAAGCCGGCGTTCTCCGACAGGAAGCCAAAGCCCGGATGGACCGCCTGGGCCCCGGTCTCGCGGCAGGCCGCGACGATCTTGTCGGCCACCAGATAGCTTTCGGAGGCTGGCGCCGGCCCGATGAACACCGCCTCGTCGGCCATCTCCACGGCCATGGAGTCAGCGTCGGCCTCGGAATAGACCACCACCGTGGCGATCCCCATGCGGCGGCAGGTCTTGATGATGCGGACAGCGATTTCGCCGCGATTGGCGATCAGGATTTTGGAAAACATGCTCACCGAACTCAACGCAGCTTCACCGCCGTACCCGAGGCGCTGACCATCAGCATCCCGTTCTCAACGCCCAGGGTCTCGTAATCGAGGTCGACGCCCACCACGGCGTCGGCGCCCAGGCTGCGAGCCTCGTCGCACATCTCCTTGAGCGCGATGTCGCGGGCCTCGCGCAGGGCTTTTTCATAGCCGCCGGCCCGGCCACCGATGATGTTGGTGATCCCCGCGAAGAAGTCCCGGAAGATGTGGGCGCCAATGATGGCTTCCCCGGTGACGACGCCCAGGGTCTGGGCGGTCTCCCGCTCGGCGAGACTGGGGGTGGTGGCGGTTATCATTCCTGGGCTCTCCGACATCGCCCCCATTTGACAGGGGGTCCTTCCGATCCGTCGGGGGCGACCTTAGATTGGCTCACATGACCAAGCCAGCCGAGTCCCCCGTGACGCCTTTTGATCTGACGCCCCCCGACCTTGCGGAACGCAAGACCTTGGAAGGCGACCTGACCCTCGAAGAGGCTGACGTCCTCCTTCGCCACGGGACGGAGGCCCCGTTCTGCGGTGGGCTGCTCGATAACAAGGAGGACGGGGTCTATTGCTGCCGCCTCTGCGGCCTGCCCCTGTTCCGCGCCCACACCAAGTTCGAGAGCGGCACCGGCTGGCCCAGCTTCTTCGCGCCGATGAACGAGGCCCACGTCATCGGCGTGCGCGATGTGAGCTACGGCATGGTCAGGGTCGAAACCCGCTGCGCCCGGTGCGACAGCCACCAGGGCCACGTCTTCCCCGACGGCCCGCCGCCGACAGGCCTGCGCTACTGCATCAATTCGGTGTCCCTGGAGTTCGTCGGCGACGGCGAGCCGTTGCGCGATCCTCTGGGCCGCGGCGACAACGCCCACCTGCGGGCGGGCTAGCCAGCCGCCTCGAGGATGACGAGCACCGCCCTGGCCTTGGCCGGGTCTGTGCCGTCCTGGGTGTGCCAGGCGGCCGACAGGCCCGCATGGGCGTGGGCCCAGGCCCTCAGCCGAGCCGGCTCCAGGTCCGCCGTCTGCGCGATCTGGGCCAGACGCGCGGCGAAACGGTCGGGGGTGACGGAGGCCAGGTCGGGGTTCGGGAAAATGTTGGCATAGTCATAGGCCCGCTCACCCGCCAGCCCCCAGGGATCGATGGCCAGCCAGCCCGCCGGACCGAAATCCAGCACGTTGCCGTGGTGGATGTCTCCGTGCAGGAGGACGAGATCGCGCGGCGTCTCCAGCAGGCCTGAGGCGACGCTGCGAGCGCGCGTCAGGGTCGGGTCACCCGACTGGAGCAAGGCTGAAAACAGGTTTTCCAGGGGTGGCGCGATCGGAGGGGCTGAGCCTCGCGGCGCATGCAGCCGGGCGACCACCTGGCAGAGGGTCGCAGTGGCCGCCTCGTCCCCTCCCGCCTGAACCATGGGGACCAGGGCGCCGCCTGGCGCACGCAGCATCAGCAGGGCCTCGTCCTGGAACGCCAGCACAGGGGCGGCGCCCTGCCCGTCCCACCAGGCCATGATGCTGGCGCCCCGCCGCTCGTCGGCGCTGTGGGCCAGCTTCAGCATGGCGGCCTGTTCCCCGGCGCGCACCGGCAACAGGCGCGAACGGGTGACAGGCATGGACATGACATCGCCCTCCGGAGCGAGGGTCCAGAGGGCGAGCCAGGGTTCGAAATCCTTCAGGTCATCGCCCATGCGGCCAGCCTAGGCCGGCGGCGACCTTGGGCGCAATCGGGGGCTATTCCTCCCCGTCAGTGACCTTGGCGAGGGTGGAATTGGACGACATGCGCGCCGGTTGGCCGGTGACCGAAGCCTGGTCCACCCGGGGCTGGACCCGCAGATTGTTCTGCACGTGCTTCACCCCGTGGATGTCCTCCACGCAGTGTTCGGCGCGGTGCTTGGCGCGACGGTCATCCACCGTGCCGCTCAGGGTCACCTCACCGTCCTTGACCTGCACCTGGATCTCCGAGGCGTCGAGCCAGGGATCGTCGGTCAGGTGGTGGTGGACGTCGTCGCTGATGCGGTCGTCGGGCCGCACATAGCCCTTGGGGCCGCGGCCGCGGTGGCTGCGGGCATGGTCCTGCTTGCGGCGACGCTCGGCCTCGTCATCCCCGAACCACGACGCCACCTCGTCGCTGGTGCGATCCCAGAAGCCGCGATCCTCGCCACGGTCGATGCGCCGCTCGTGACCGCCATAGGCCCTGGCGTAGGCGTCGCGGGTGGACGCCCGCTGAGGGGCGACCGGGCCGCCGAAGCCGCCGCTCTCCATGGCGTAGCCCTCCTGCCCGAAGTGGCCCTCGCCATAGATCCGGTCGCGTTCGTAGGCGCGGGAGTCGTCGCGGACCTGGAGCCGGCCATCGTCCTGGCGGCCATACTCGGCGCCGGTCTCACGATCACCGAAGACGGGGCCGCGGCTGGCCTGTCGGGGGGCGAAGCTGCGGCCCTCATCGTCGCGCTGGCCATAGTCCGCCGAGCGGCGGTCCTTGTCGCCGCGCATCGCACGAATGCGCTCATATTCCTGGTCTTCGGTCCACCTGTCGGCCATGGCTGGTTCTCCCGTCGTTGATTGGCTGCGCGTGACGCGCTCTCCCAAGACAACAGGTTCAGGCCGACCTTGTTCCGAGACGCCGCGGGTGGGCGGCCGGTTCAGAGCGGGATATTGTCGTGCTTCTTCCAGGGGTTGGACAGGGTTTTGCCCTTGAGGGAGCGCAGCCCGCGGACAATGCGGCGGCGGGTGCCGTGGGGCATGATGACATCGTCGATATAGCCGCGGGCCGCAGCGACGAACGGGTTGGCGAACCGCTCCTTGTACTCCGCCTCCCGGGCGACCAGCTCCTCGGGCGTCTGGTTGCGGAAGATGATCTCCACCGCGCCTTTTGAACCCATGACGGCGATCTCGGCGGTGGGCCAGGCATAGTTCAGGTCACCGCGGATGTGCTTGGAGCTCATCACGTCATAGGCGCCGCCATAGGCCTTGCGGGTGATGATGGTGATCTTCGGCACGGTGGCCTCGGCATAGGCGAACAGGAGCTTGGCGCCGTGGCGGATCAGCCCGCCCTGCTCCTGGCGGGTGCCCGGCATGAAGCCCGGCACGTCGACAAAGGTCACCAGCGGGATCTCGAAGGCGTCGCAGAAGCGCACGAAGCGCGCGGCCTTGCGGCTGGCGTCAATATCCAGGACGCCGGCCAGGACCTGCGGCTGGTTGGCGACGATGCCCACCGGCTGGCCGTCCATACGGGCGAAGCCGCAGATGATGTTCTTGGCGAAGTCGGGCGAAATCTCGAAGAAATCGGCCTCGTCCACGACCTTCAGGATCAGCTCCTTCATGTCGTAGGGCTTGTTGGGATTGGCCGGGACCAGGGTGTCGAGGCTGGGCTCCTCCCGCTCGGCCTCGTCGAAGCTGACCCGCACCGGGGGGCGTTCACGGTTGGAGGTGGGCAGGAAGTCCACCAGGCGGCGAACCTGGGTCATGGCCTCCAGGTCGTTCTCGAAGGCGCCGTCGGCGACCCCGGACTTCATGGCGTGGACCCGGTAGCCGCCCAGGTCCTCGTGGGTGACGTCCTCGTGCGTCACCGTCTTCACCACGTCGGGGCCGGTCACGTACATGTAGCTCGTGTCCTTCACCATGAAGATGAAGTCCATGATGGCCGGCGAATAGACGTCGCCCCCGGCGCAGGGGCCCATGATCACGGCGATCTGCGGAATGACCCCCGAGGCCAGGGTGTTCTCCAGGAAGATGTCGGCATAGCCGGCCAGCGAATCCACGCCCTCCTGGATGCGGGCCCCGCCAGCGTCGAACAGGCCGATGATCGGGGCGCCCATCTTCAGGGCCTGCCGCTGAACCTTGAGGATCTTCTGCGCATGCGCGCTGGACAGAGATCCGCCGAAGACCGTGAAATCCTTGGAGAAGACGAAGACGGTGCGGCCGTTGATCGTGCCCCAGCCGGTGACCACGCCATCGCCCGGCACCTTCTGTTCGGCCATGCCGAAGTCGGTGGCGCGGTGCTCGACGAACATGTCGAACTCCTCGAAGGAGCCCTCGTCGAGCAGCAGGTCGACCCGTTCGCGGGCCGTCAGCTTGCCCTTGGCGTGTTGGGCTT
>JAHUZY010000240.1 GCA_019264505.1 Phenylobacterium sp.
GGCGTCGGCCGCCCCTTCGTCTACGGCCTGGCCCTGGACGGCGCGGCCGGCGCCGCCCACGTCCTCAAATGCATCCTGGCCGAGGCCGACCTCTTCATGGCCGTCAACGGCATGCCGACCCTGGCTGATCTGCGACGGGAAGGCGTGCGGCGGCTCTGAGCACCGCCGCAGCCTTGTCCTATTCGGTGTAGAGCGCGCGCAGGCGCTGGATGTCGGCGGCGTCGACCTCCAGTTCGGCGGCCAGGTAGCCCTCGACGCCGCCATAGCGGCGGTCGATCTCGGCGAAGAAGGCCTCCAGATAGGGCCGCTCGACCCCGCCCAGGACCTCCAGAACCTCAGGCGGCATGCCGGCCATGGGGCCTGAGTCCCCCGACATCCGGTGGTGCTGGTTGGACAGCAGGAAGTCCTCGATCACGGTCTCCCGCGGAACCCCCAGGGCCGAGAGGATCAGGGCCGTCTGGACGCCGGTCCGGTCCTTGCCGGCCGAGCAGTGATAGAGAATGGCCCGGTCGTCGCCTTCCAGGAGCTCGGCGAAGATGGCGCGGAACTGGATCTTATGGCTGTCGACCACGGCCGGATAGAAGGCCGTCATCGCCGCGCGAACCTTCTCGGCCGAAGGGCCGTCCGCGAAGGCGGCCATGAAGGCGGAGATGTCCAGCTCATAGTCGTGACTGACCAGGGTCG
This sequence comes from Phenylobacterium sp., assembly GCA_019264505.1. GTDB lineage: Bacteria > Pseudomonadota > Alphaproteobacteria > Caulobacterales > Caulobacteraceae > Phenylobacterium. The sequence goes on from JAHUZY010000240.1 coordinate 685, forward strand.
CGCCGGTTTGCGGCCAACGGCTCGGCTCGTCCCGGCGCTCACCGACCGAGCGCAGGTCATAGACATAGTCGATGCCCAGGGCCTCGATCTTGGCGAGGTCGTCCGGGGTCAGGCCCGACAAGGCCGCCGAGCGATAGATCCTGCCCCAGCGGACGAACCGGCCATCGGCGGTCTCGTAGCCGCCCACGTCACGGAAGTTCATGGCGCCCGCCAGCGGGACCAGCCGCTCGGCCAGGCGGTACCGGGTCCCGTCTGAGCTCTGCAGCAGAAAGTAATGGCGGGCCTCCGGGGAGGCCGGCGCCAGGCTGTGGCGGCCATCCTGGTCGGCGGAAGAAATCAAGGTCATCTGATCTCGGGGCGCCGTCGGATCCTGGCCCATATAGACGTCAACCGCCGCGCCGTTGGTCTCGGTCCAGGACAAGGTCAGGGCCCCGTCCGGACCCCGGTGAGCCTGGGCGTTGACGATGGCGGCCTGAGCCGTGCCGGCTAAAAGCCAGAGCGCGGAGATCAGCGCGCCGCGGCGGGCGATTGATCGCATCATGAGGGGTCTCCAGGTCAGTAGGTGAAGCGGACGCCGGCCATCCAGCGGGCGCCGATCTGTTCGACTTCGGTGGGGAAGTCCTCGGAGCCCTCGTAGGCGACATAGACCTCATCGGTGAGGTTGTTGGCGTCGAGGAAGACGCTCAGCCGCTCGTTGACGGCGTAGCGCAGGGACAGGTCCAGGCTCTCGGTGGCCGCCCGGAACTCGCCGGAGCCGAGGCCCCCGATGGTGTCCTGCCAGTCGTCGCGCCACTGATAGCTCAGGCGGGCCGACAGGCCGTACTTCTCGTAGAAGACTGAGGTGTTGAGGATCCGCTCGGAGGTTCCGGGGAACTGCTCGGTGCGGCCATCCTTCGTCTCGAAGTCACCCTTCAGGAAGGTGACATTGCCCTGGAAGCCCAGGCCGCTCCAGGCGCCGGGCAGGAAGTCGAACTGCTGCAGATAGGCCAGCTCAAGGCCGTACAGCTTGCCGCGACCGCCATTGAGGGTGGTGGTGTAGTCATAGCCGGTCCGGTCGACGCCGGCGGCGTCAAAGCGGTCGTCGGTGACCTTCGACACTGCGTCGTAGAGGACATTGTCCACCGACCGGTAGAAGGCGCTGACCGACGCCAGACCCGCGCCGCTGAGATAGCGTTCATAGGCCCCGTCGAAGCCGATGGTGCGTTCCGGCTCCAGGGTCGGATTGCCGCCGGTGACGCTGCGGCCCACATCATTGATCGAGGCGCCGGCCCGGACCGTGCCGAAGGAGGGGCGGGCGATGCCGGTGGAAAGCGCCAGACGCAGCACCGTGTCGGCGTCCAGGTCGTACTTCACATTGATGCTGGGGAAGATCGAGGTGTCGTCGTTCTCATAGGCCACCGCAGTGGTGACCGTCCCAGCGGTCAGGAAGCCGTCGATGGTCTGTTCGAAGCGCTCGACCCGGGCGCCGGCGACGATCTGGGCCGCGCCAACCTCCCACTTGGCCAAGCCATAGGCCGCCAGCAGCTTCTCACCGATCTCATAGCCGTCGGCGGCGGGGTTGTTCCGCGCCGGGTTGTAGAGCCCGGCGGCCTGCAGTTGGGCCAGGAGGGCGGCGAGATCGCGGCCCATGGCCTTGTTGTCCACATAGTTCACGTCGAACCCGCGGGCGAAGCCGCTGGTCCAGGGCGTGGACGTGACATAGTTCGCCGCGCTGAAGGTCGCGCCGATCCGCGGCAGCAGGGCGGGCAGGACCAGGGTGTTGGCCGTCGAGGCCAGGGTTCCATTGACGGTGCGGTCGTCGAACTCGGCGCCCAGACGAAGGGTGACCGGCGTGGCGCCGAACATCATCTCGCGGCTGGCGTCGAGCTTGTAGACGAAGGACTCCGACGTCACTTCGGAGTCCACCGGAATGGCGATGTTCACCGGGAAGGCGGTCTGGTTCAGGGTGCTCAGCGGGGTTCCCCGGACGAAGCTGCCCGTAGTCGCGCCGGGGACGGTGGTGGCCAGGGAGATGGTCGGGAACTTGGCGTCGCTCCGGTCATAGATCACCGAGGCCCGCTGCAGGGGCGAGCCCTGCTGGGCCAGGATCAGCGGCAGCTCGGTGGTGTTCTCGGTCTCGGTGTAGTTGAGCCGCCACTCCAGGTTCCAGGCCGCCAGCTGGTGGTCGCCGCCCAGCGTGTTCAGCCAGTTGGAGTTGCCGTAGTGGCCGTCGTTGAAGGTGCCCCGATAGGGGACCCCCACCAGGTTCCCGCCGGTCAGGCCGCGGGTTCCGCCTGAGGCCGAGCTCAGCTGGAAGACGTACTGGTCGCGCTGCTCGTTGTCCTTGAACTCCGTGTAGAGGCTCTTGGCGAACAGGCGATGGTCGTCGTTCGGGCGGTATTCCACCCCGAACAGGCCGCCATTGCTCTCACGCACCAGCCGGTAGCTGCGAACGTCCAGAATGGTGGGACCGGCCGCGTCATAGGCGAACTCTCGGTTGTCGGTCACCTGTTCGCGGCTGTAGTGCGAGCCGGCGAGGATCACCCCGAACTGGTCGCCGGACCAGGAGGCGCGCATGGCGTACTGCTCCTGCTTGCCGCCGCCGAGCTGCATCTCGCCAAGACCCACATCGCCGGAGAGGGCGAAGCCCGCCTTGTCGAAGGGCGAGAAGGTCCGCAGGTTGACCCGCGCCACGATGGCTTCGGCCGACAGGTCGGGCGTCAGGGACTTGTTGACCTCAAGGGCGCTGAGGATCACCGCCGGGACGGCGTCGAAACGGAAGGCGCGCTGGCCGCCGCCTTCGTCCACGCCGATGGCGTTGATCCCGTCGATGGACACGCTGGTCCAGCGGTTGGGCGCGCCGCGCACCTGGATGTAGCGCTCCTGACCCTGGTCGCGCTGGACGGCGACCGAGGGGATGCGGGCCAGGGCCGCGGCGGAGTTCTGATCGGGGAACTGGCCCACGGTGTCGGCCGCGATGACGCTGACCAGGTTTTCGGCGTTGCGCTGTTCGACAATGGCCGCGCGCTGGCTGCCGACGATCGAGCCCGTCACCACCAGCTCGTCAAGCTGGGTGTCCTGAGCCTGAACGGCGCCGGTCCAGAGAAAGGCGCCGCCCAGGAGGGTCGACGCCAGCAGAATGTGTTTGCGAGTCACGAGGTTTGCCCCACCCGAGAGAATGTCGCGGAGCCCTATCAGTTCGAACGGATGTACAGCTTGACGCTCCGGTGAACCTTTCGCGAAATGTCGATGAAGGCTAGCCAAGGAAGGCCCTGTGGGTGGTCGCAGAGGCGCCAGCGCTCATCGATGAGGATATGACCTTCAAGATTAAAACGTTCGTACACGGGCTGGTCGCCCGCCTGTCCTTCGCTATGATCGCCCCATGCCACTCAGCGCCACCTCGAACCTGACCCGAGAGCGGATGATCGCCGCTGCGGCCGACCTCATCGCCACCCGGGGGGTGCGCAGCGTGACCGCAAGGACCCTGGCCGAGGCGACCGGCCAGAGCGCTTCGGCGGTGAACTACCATTTCGCTGGCCGCGAAGGCCTGCTCTCCGCCACCTTCGATGCGGCGGCGGATGAGATCTCGGCATGGCGAGCGGGCTGGATTGCGACCCTGGCCGCAGACCCGCCGCCCGAGGCCTTTCCCGGCTGGTTCCTCGCTCTGACGCTGGAGCGGGTGTCGTCGAGAACGCCCTTCCTGGTCCTGCGGGAGTTGCGGCACCAGGCGGCGCGCTCGCCCGTCCATCGGGTCTGGGCGAGGCGGGAGGCGGAGGCGGCCGACCGCTTCTGGGGCACGGCGCTGGCGCGGTTCGACCTGCCCGCCGAGGCGGCTGGAGCCTGCGCCGACTACACCGAAGCCATCCTTGGCATTCATGGGGGCCCGCCGGACCACCCCGACCAGACGGCCTGGCTTGCGGAGACGACCCAACGGTTCTGCGCCCGACTGGCGGGGGAGCGGGGGCGGGCGCCGGGCTGGGACGGCTGGCGCCAGTTCGCCAGAGCCAGGGTCGCGCCTGGAGGCCCGCCCAGTCTCGCC
>JAHUZY010000258.1 GCA_019264505.1 Phenylobacterium sp.
CTTTGTCATGTTGACGAAGCGCCGGTTACGGCGCGGGGCGCATGATCCTCGGACCCAGGTTTTCAAGCACCGCCCGGGCGTCGAAGGCGTTGGGATCGCCGGCCGGCTTGGCGCCGCGATACATCACGACCTCAGCGGTAGCCTCGAACCGCTCCACGGTGCGCACGTCCACCCGATCGGCCCAGAAGGGGTCGCCCCAATAGGGATCCCAGGTGCGCCAGCTATAGGCCGAATAGTAGCGCCAGTGGGGGCGCCAGTAGGAATAGCGCGGGCCATACCAGGGATTGTAGAAGGGGTCGGGCTGCACATAGGTGCGCGCATCCCGGTCGGTCGCCCGGGTGACGATGGAAAAGCCATCATAGCCCTGCTGCACGGTCAGCTCGGCCGCCCGGTAGAGCAGATAGCCCTCCACCGTCTCGCGGCCCGTCAGGCTGTTGCCCGCGAAGCTGACCCGCCAGCGGTCCGGCTCGACCCGCATCTCGGAATAGCCGCCAGACACCGCGGCGCCTGGAAGGTTCGGCTGATAGGGCGTCGCCGTGGCGCATGCGCTCAGCCCGGCCAGAAGGGCGAGGGCGACAACGGGACCCGATAGTCTTTTCATGTTCGTCTCGTTCCTTGAGAACGTCCCCCGAACGCTCTGCGGCAGACTAGGCCAACACCGTGGCGCAATTTTGGTTGCCCGGCCACTCCCGCCGCCCGGCCCAGGCTGTTGGCCCCAATCGGCGGATGACATTTTCGTGTGCGCGACCGGTGGGCGTCAGCGACCGCCTTCGCCCAAAACGGGAGCCTCTTCACGGTCTTAGACGACCCCGCGCGCCACATGGCGTGGGACGTGCAGATCAAGGCGCTGTAGATTTCACTTAATTCCTATTGAGACACTAGGGTAGTATCCCAGGGTCTGAGAAGTCAGGGGCGGGCGATGGAATCGGACTTCATGCTGTTTGCGGCGGTGGGCTTCGCCGCCCAGCTGGTGGATGGCGCCCTGGGCATGGCTTACGGCGTCGTCTCCACCACGACCCTGCTGGCCATGGGCGTGTCGCCGGCCAACGCCTCGGCCAGCGTCCACGCCGCCAAGGTGTTCACCGGGGCGGCCTCGGCGGTGTCACACGCCCTCCACAAGAACATCAACTGGCGCCTGCTGGCCCTGCTCGCCACCGGCGGCGTGGTCGGCGGCGTCGCCGGCACCTACCTGCTGACCTCGATCGATGGGGACACGATCAAGCCCTATGTGGTCGGCTGGCTCGGCCTCATGGGGCTGGTGATCCTCTACCGCGCCTGGAAGGGCGTTCGACCCAAGCCCTTCTCCTGGAAGAGCCCCATGCCGCTCGGCGTGCTCGGGGGCTTCTTCGATGCGGTGGGCGGTGGCGGATGGGGACCGGTGGTCACCTCCACCCTGCTCGGCTCAGGCGCCGATCCGCGCAAGGCGATCGGCACCACAAACGCCGCCGAGTTCTTCGTCGCCACTGCGGTCTCGGCGGCCTTTCTCTCGGCCCTGCTGTCGGGCCATTGGGAGACCGAGGGCCTGCGCGACCACCTGTCTTCGGTCCTGGGGCTGATCGCCGGCGGGGTGGTTGCGGCCCCCCTGGCCGGATGGATGACCAAGGTCCTGCCGATCCGCGCCCTGACCTGGTTCGTGGGTGTTCTGGTCACGGGCCTGGCGATCTGGCAGGCGGTGGTTCTCTTCCTGTAGCCCCGACCTGACCAAGGCGATCAGATCGGGGCCAGGGGTCACGGCGCCCAGGCCTCAGGCGCCCACCGTCACCAGGATCCAGATGATCCGGCCTGCGGCCCCCAGCAGCAGGGCGGCGGCGGCGACGAACTGGATGATGAAGCCCAGCTCCCGCTTTCCGGGATCGGCCACATAGCCGAAGGCGTAGAGCAGCCGCCCGACGATCCAGACCACGCCCAGGCCAGCGGCGATCAGATCGTTCCAGTAGATGGCGAACAGCCACAGGGCCGGCAGAAAGATGGGCAGCCATTCCAGGGTGTTGGCCTGCACCCGGATATGCCGCTCCAGCACCGGATCACCGGTCATGGCCGGGGCCTGGACGCCGCTGACCCGCCGGGCGCCGGCGACACGGATTCCCATCCAGAAATAGACCAGCAGCGCGGCGATTGTGACCAGAGCGACCCAGCTGTGCGGACCCATGACGAATTCCCCCTTCTTGTGGGTTTTGACGGCGCCGCTTGGCGCTCGGGGGGCACAGTGGCACGGGTCGCGACCGGCCGGAACAGGCTCTCGGGTACAGCGGCTGCGGCGGTCCCGACCGAGCCCGGCCCTAGGGCGGCGGCGGGAGATTCCGCGGCGGCCCAGGGAACGAACCTGCCTTCGGCCTCCGTTTAGTGGGCATCGTCCCCCTCAGGAGCCGCCCCGTGTCCTCTGTCCACAATTCCGACGGCGCCTGGCGCCGACGCGCCGACAAGGCGGTGTCCCTGTTCAAGGGCGCCCGCAGCTTCGCCGCCGGCGAGCCCGCTGACCGTGCGCCGACCACCACCTTCCGCCTGCCTGGCGGGGGGCGGATGCGGCTGTCCACAGACCGGGTGCGGGCCAAGCCCGCCCTGTCGCCCCAGGTCTCGTTCATGCTCGGCCAGAACGCCATCGGCCTCGGGGTCTGGGGCTTGTTCTTTCCCAACGGCGTCCATCGCTTCCTGGGGCTGACCGGCTCTCCTCAGACCACCCAACTCCTGTTTGGCGCCCGGGAGATGGTCACCGGCATCGGCCTGTTCTCCGACCCCACCCGGTCGGGGGTGCTGTGGGCGAGGGTGGCCGGGGACGTGTTCGACATCGCTGTGCTCAGCACTCTGAACCGCCGCAGCAACCCGCAGCAATCCAACGCCCGTCTGGCCCTGGGGGTCGTGCTGGCCGTCACCGCCCTGGATGTGATCACCGCCACCCGCATGACCAACGTCAAGCGCAACCGCGCCTAAGAGGACCGCCCCATGAAAGCCATCTGCTGGCAAGGCAAGAAGGACCTCCGCTGCGAAGAGGTGCCGGACCCGATCATCGAAGACCCCAAGGACGCCATCATCCGCGTCACCTCCACCTGCATCTGCGGATCTGACCTGCACCTGATGAACGGCCTCGTGCCCACCATGTGCGTCGGCGACGTCATGGGCCATGAGGCCATGGGGGAAGTGGTGGAGGTCGGACCCCAGGCCCGGGCCGGGGGACTGAAGGTGGGTGACCGGGTCGTGGTCCCCTTCCAGATGACCTGCGGTGAATGCGAGCAGTGCCAGGCCGGCAACTTCTCGGTCTGCCAGACCACCAATCGCAACTCTGACCTCGCCAAGGCCTTCTTCGGCGACACCACGGCAGGGCTGTTTGGCTATTCGCACATCACCGGCGGCTATGCCGGCGGCCAGGCCGAGTATCTGCGGGTGCCCTTCGCCGCCACCACCCTGATCAAGGTGCCCGTGACCGGTGAGGACGAAAAATACCTGTTCCTCAGCGACATCCTGCCCACCGGCTGGCAGGCGGCGGCGTTCGCCGATATCCAGCCGACGGACACGGTCGCCGTGTGGGGGTGTGGCCCCGTGGGCCTGTTCACCATCCAGTCGGCGCTGATCCAGGGCGCCAAGCGGGTGATCGCCATTGATGACGTGCCCGAGCGGCTGGCGATGGCCGCAGGCCTGGGGGCGGAGGTTCTCGACCGTAGCCAGGCCAAGGTGCTGCCCACCCTGAAGGACATGACCGATGGCCACGGGCCGGAGAAGTGCATCGACGCCGTCGGCCTGGAGGCCCACGGGCCGACCCCCCTGTTGGGCCTCATCGACAAGGTGCAGACTGGCCTCAAACTTGAAACCGAGCGCCCGGTGGCCCTGCGCGAGGCGATCATGGCCTGCAAGGCCGCAGGCACGGTGTCGGTGCCGGGCGTCTACGGCGGGCTCGCCAACATGATCCCCCTGGGGGCCATGATGAACAAGGGCCTGACCATCCGCACCGGTCAGACCCACGTGCGCCGCTGGTCCGACGATCTGCTCCGCCGGATCGACGAAGGCCAGATCGATCCGACCTTCCTCATCACCCACACCGTGCCTCTCGGCCGGGGCCCGGAAATGTACAAGACCTTCCGGGACAAGCAGGACGGCTGCGTGAAGGTGGTTCTGAAACCCTGAGGCTCGGGGCGCGATCGTCTAGGGCTCAGCGCCCCCGGCGGTCGCGCTTGGCGGTCCCGCGCAGGCGCAGGGCGTTGAGCTTGATGAAACCGGCCGCATCGCGCTGGTCGTAGGCCACCTTGCCCTCTTCGAAGGTGACCAGCTCCTGGTCGTACAGGGAGTAGGGGCTGGAGCGGCCGATGACCGTGACATTGCCCTTGTAGAGCTTCACCCGCACCTGGCCGGCCACATGGGCCTGGGAGTGGTCGATGGCCGCCTGCAGCATCTCGCGCTCAGGGCTGAACCAGAAGCCGTTATAGATCAGCTCCGCATAACGGGGCATCAGCTCGTCCTTCAGGTGAGCCGCGCCGCGGTCCAGGGTGATCGACTCGATGCCCCGGTGGGCGGCCAGCAGGATGGTTCCGCCAGGCGTCTCGTAGACGCCGCGGGACTTCATGCCCACGAAGCGGTTCTCCACCAGGTCCAGGCGGCCGATGCCGTTGTCGTGGCCCAGCTGATTGAGGCGGGTGAGCAGGGCGGCCGGCGACAGGGCCTCGCCATCGATGGCGATGGGATCGCCCTTCTCGAAGTCGATCGTGATGATGGTGGCCTTGTCCGGCGCATCCTCCGGCGAGAGGGTGCGCATGTGGACGAATTCCGGGGCTTCCACCGCCGGGTCCTCCAGCACCTTCCCCTCGGAGGAGGAGTGCAGCAGGTTGGCGTCGACGCTGAACGGCGCCTCACCGCGCTTGTCCTTGGTGATCTGGATCTGGTGTTTCTCGGCGAAGTCCAGCAGGGCCTCGCGGCTCTTGAAGTCCCATTCGCGCCAGGGCGCGATCACATGGATGTCGGGCTCCAGCGCATAATAGCCGAGCTCGAAGCGGACCTGGTCATTGCCCTTGCCGGTGGCCCCGTGGCTGACGGCGTCGGCGCCGGTCATCCGGGCGATCTCGATCTGGCGCTTGGCGATCAGGGGCCGGGCGATGGAGGTGCCCAGCAGGTACTGGCCCTCGTAGACCGTATTGGCCCGGAACATCGGGAAGACGAAGTCGCGGACGAACTCCTCGCGGACATCCTCGATGAAGATGTTCTCGGGTTTCACGCCCGCGGCCAGGGCCTTGGCCCGCGCCGGCTCGATCTCTTCGCCCTGGCCGAGGTCGGCGGTGAAGGTCACCACCTCGGCCCCGTACTCGGTCTGCAGCCACTTCAGGATGATCGAGGTGTCCAGGCCGCCGGAATAGGCGAGAACGACTTTCTTGATCGGCTTGTCGGCGGCCATGGGGCGAGGTCTTTCGAGTGGGTCGGAGATTTGAAAACTGGCGCGGCTTTAAGATCGAACGGGGCGTCCGTTCAAGACTTAAGCGCGCCTTCCTGGTCAAGCTGGGTCATGGCCGCGTGCAGCCAGCGCAGGTGATAGAGGGCGAAGACCCCGGCCAGGGTGGCGCGAATGCCGAAGAGCACCAGGGCGTCGGGCGTGCCCGGCGCGGTCTGCCGGTTCTGCCAGAGCAGCATGAGGCTGATCACGAAGGCGATCCCAGGGATCAGCAGCAGGGCCACATGGCGTGGGACCCGCATCATGGCCCGCCCGTCGCGAGCAAATTGCAGCGGCATCTTGGTGTCCGCCGGAACCCGCGCCCAGGCCTTGTGCGAGGCGCTGGCCATGATCGACAGGGAGACGATCCACAGGGCGTCGCCCACAATGCCCAGCCAGTTCATCGATTTCTCCCCGCAGCCTTGGTCGCCCGACCCATGGCCCAGTTAGGGCCGCTGAGTCCAGGCCAGCGGCGTCAGACCGTGACCTGGGTGCCCAGCTCCACCACTCGGCCGGGCGGAATCTTGAAGAAGTCGGTGGGATTGGCCGCATTGCGCATCAGATAGATGAACAGCCGGTCCTGCCAGAGCGGCATGCCCGACTGGGCCGAGGGCACCACCGAGCGGCGGCCCAGGAAGAAGCTGGTGGCCATGATGTCGAACTTCAGGCCGAGCTTGCGGCAAAGCCCAAGCGCCTTGGGCAGGTTCGGGCTCTCCATGAAGCCGTAGGAGACCACGACCTTCTTGAAGTCCTCGTTGACCGGCTCGATCTTGATCCGGTCCTCATCCTTGACCCGCGGGGTCTCGGTGGTGCGGACGGTCAGGATGACATTCTTCTCGTGCAGCACCTTGTTGTGCTTGAGGTTGTGCATCAGGGCGACGGGCGCGACATCGGGGTCCGAGGTCAGGAAGATGGCCGTGCCCGGGGCCCGATGCGGCGCGCGGGCCTTGAGAATTTCGGTCAGCTCTGTGTGCTGGATGCTGTCGCGTGGGGTCTTGTCGGTGAGGATCTGAGCGCCGCGGGTCCAGGTCCACATGACGATCATCAAGACCGCGCCCATGACCAGCGGGAACCAGGCGCCCTGGGGGATCTTCAGCAGGTTTGACGAGACGAACACCAGGTCGATGATGCCAAAGAAGCCGGCCGCCAGGGCCGCCTGCCACCAGGGTCGCTTCCAGAGCGCGCCGATGATCACGAAGAACAGCAAGGTGTCGACAAACATCGAGCCGGTGACCGCGATGCCGTAGGCGGCCGCCAGGTTGGACGAGTTCTGGAACATGGCCAGCAGGGCCAGCACCCCCACCAGCAGCATCATGTTCACCTGCGGCACATAGATCTGGCCGGCCAGGGTCTCGCTGGTCCGTCGGATGTCGATGCGCGGCAGCAGGCCAAGCTGCACGGCCTGCTGAGTGACCGAGAACGCGCCGGTGATCACCGCCTGGCTGGCGATGACGGTGGCCGCCGTGGCCAGGATCAGAACCGGCCAGAAGGCCGCCTCGGGAATCATCGCAAAGAACGGGTTCAGCCGGGCGTCCGGGTTGTCCAGCACCATGGCGCCCTGGCCCAGATAGTTCAGCAGCAGAGCCGGGAAGACCAGGCCTGCCCAGGCCGCGCGGATCGGGCCTTTGCCGAAATGGCCCATGTCGGCGTAGAGCGCCTCAGCGCCGGTGACGGCCAGGAAGACGCTACCCAGGATGACGAAGCCCAGGAAGCCGTTGTCCAGCAGGAACAGCACGCCGTAGTGCGGCGACAGCCCCATCAGAATGCGCGGATCATCAAAGATGTGCAGGACGCCCAGCCCCGCCAGGGTGATGAACCACAGGGCGGTGATGGGTCCGAAATAGCGCGCCACGCTGGCGGTGCCCTTGGACTGCACCATGAACAGGGCGATCAGGATACCCGCCGAGATCGGCAGCACGAAGGACGACAGGGCCCCGCCGACGCCAGGGGCCACCTTCAGCCCTTCCACCGCGCTGAGCACCGACAGGGCCGGGGTGATGATGCCGTCGGCGTAGAACAGGGCCGCGCCCATCATGCCGAGGAAGAAGACCAGCACCGACCGCCGCCCGAGGGACCGCTGGGCCAGGGCCATCAGGGCGAGCGTCCCGCCCTCGCCCTTGTTGTCGGCCTGGAGCAGGAAGATGACGTATTTCAGGGTGACGATGAGGATCAGCGCCCAGGTGACCAGGGACACCACCCCGAACACCGCCAGCTCATCGGTCCCGCCACTGCGGGAATGGGCCAGGGCCTCGCGCATGGCGTAGAGCGGACTGGTCCCGATATCGCCGAAGACCACACCAACCGAACCCAGGGCGAGCGCCCAGAATCCTTCCGGCTTGGGATGGGACGCGTCGGAATGCGCCTCGGCAGCCGATGGGGTCGGCTCACTCATCAAGACTCTCCGGAGACCGTGGGGGCGGCGTTTGGATGTTCCAGACAGGACGTCTGAGCCCCGACGATGCGGCGGGCGCGATACACCCTTTCCGCACGGGGTTCAATCGCAGGGCCGGATTCGCCGCAGGGAGGATCGGCTTGCCGCGGGCCGCGACCTTCTCCACCTTCCCCCGACGAGGGGGCCGATCAGGACGGGTCCGCAGAGCTTTGCAGGAGCGCCCATGGCTCGCCCACTGGCCCTGGTGACCGGGGCGTCCGCCGGAATCGGCGCCGCCTTCGCCCGGACCCTGGCCGCCCGGGGCCATGACCTGGCGCTCACCGCGAGGCGGCTTGATCGTCTGGAGGCGCTGGCGGGAGAGCTTCGCGCCCGACACGGGGTGGAGGTGCTGACCCTGGCCGCCGATCTCGCCGACCCCGCCGCGCCGGCCTGCCTGGCCGAGGCCGTGGCGGCCCAGGGCCGGGGGGTCGATGTGCTGATCAACAATGCGGGCTACGGCCTGCCGGGCGGGTTCGGCGGCAATAGCTGGGCCGATCAGGCCGCCGTGCTGCAGGTGATGCTGACCGCGCCCACCGAACTGACCCACCGGCTGCTGCCCGGCATGCTGAGCCGGCGCCATGGGCGCATCGTCAATGTCGCCTCGGTGGCGGGCATGACGCCTGGCGGGGTCGGCCTCTATGGCCCGGTCAAGCGCTACCTGATCGGCATGTCCCAGAGCCTGCACATGGAATGCGTCGGAACCGGGGTTCATGTGAGCGCCCTCTGCCCAGGGCTGACCTGGTCGGAATTCCACGACGTCAACGGCATGCGCGAGCCGCTCAACCGCGCCACGCCGCCCTGGCTGTGGATGGACGCCGACGCGGTGGTGGAGGCCGGGTTGGCGGCGGTGGAGAAGAACCAGCCGGTCTGCGTGCCTGGCCTGGTGAACAAGGTGATCGCCGGCCTGGCCCGCCATCTGCCTGAACGCTGGATCATGGGCGTCACGGCGTCCCAGGGCTGGCGCTTCGGCGAGCCCTGAGCCCGGGTCACTCGGTCACATAGGGCTTGGCGGCCTCGTTGAGGATCACCCCGCTGGTGGCGTCGGCGATGCCCACCAGCACGAACTGCACCGCCATGGCGCAGAGGATGAGGCCCAGCACGCGGACGACGATGGTCATGCCGATCCGGCCGAGGATCTTGCTGATCACCGGCGCAGCCCAGAAGCAGAGCATGGTCACCAGAGCAATGGCGCCGATGACGCCCACCCCGATCGCCGCGCCAGCCAGGCCGAACACCTTGGCTTCACTGGCGTAGATGACCACCGAGGAGATGGCGCCAGGCCCGATCAGCAGGGGCATGGCGAAGGGGACGATCAGCCGCTCGAACTTGCGCCCGGCCCTGCCCTTCGGATTTTCGTCCCCCTCGGCCATGGCCGAGAAGGTGGCGGTGAAGTCGTCCCGGGCCATCTCCAGACCCAGCAGGAACAGGATGATGCCGCCGGCGATGCGGAAGGCCGGCAGGGAGATGCCGAAGAAGGCCAGCAGGGCCAGGCCCGAGAAGTAGAAGAAGGTCAGGAAACCCAGGATGAACAGGGCGATATAGACCGCCACCAGCCGCGCATCGCGCCCCTTGCTGCCCTGGGTCGCTGCGCCGAACAGGGGGACGTTGCCGATCGGATCGATCAGGGCGAACAACGCCACGAAGAAGTTGACCGCAAACTCAGCCTGGCTCATCCCTCGCTCCTAGCTCAAATTTGAAGCGGCGCCGATGTCCCTTATGGGGTCAGACCGGCGCCAATCCGCCTGGAGCCTGCGCCATGACCGCCGCCGCCCGCCTCGACGCCGATGTCGCCTGCGATCCGCGCCTGATCGTGCCCCTGGACCTGCCTACGGTCGAGCAGGCCCGGGAAATGGTGGCGGCGATCGGCGAGGCCGCAAGCTTCTACAAGATCGGCCTGGAGCTGTTCGCCTCGGACGGCATGACGCTGGCCCGGGAGCTCAAGGCCCAGGGCAAGCAGATCTTCCTGGACTGGAAGCTGCACGACATCGGCACCACGGTGCAACGTTCGGCCGCGGTGCTGGCCGACTCCGGCTGCGACTTTCTCACCGTCCATGGGGAGCCCCAGGTGATGGCCGCCGCGGTGCGTGGCCGCGGGCGGTCGGGACTGAAGGTGCTGGCCGTCACCGTGCTCACCAGCCTGTCGGACGAGGACCTGCAGGAGATGGGCTTCAAAGAGACCGCCCGGTCCCTGGTGGAGCGGCGCATCCATCATGCCGTGGCGGCCGGCTGCGACGGGGTGATCGCCAGCCCCCATGAGGCGCAGCTCGCCCGGGCCATCGGCGGCCCGGACTTCCTGGTGGTGACGCCCGGCGTGCGCCCCGACTGGGCGGCGAAGAATGATCAGGCCCGCGCGGCGACCCCGGCCCAGGCCCTGCAGGCCGGCGCCTCGCACATCGTCTGTGGCCGCCCGATCACCGGGGCCAATGACCCCCAGGCCGCCGCTCAGCGGATCGTGGCGGAGATGGCCGGAGTCTAGTGGCCCTTGCCGCCCCCATGGCCCTTGCCCCCGTGGCCGCCCCCGTGGCCGCCGCGATAGCCGCCATGGCCCACCGCATAGCCCCCGTGGATGGAGACCCGCGCCGAGGCCGAAGCGGACGCCGAGGCTGACGCATAGGCGCTGGAAGAGCCGCCGCCGCCGCCGCCGACCACATAGTAGCCACCGCCGCCGTAGCCGCCGGACGGGATCGGTCCCACCCCGCCGGCGCCTGCGAAGAAGCTGTCGGACAGCACGAGACCCGCGCCCTGACCGCACGCGCTCACGCAGGGACTGCAGCAAGGCCCATAGGCCGGCGGCGCGTAGGCAGGAGGGGCGTAGGCGGGCGGGCCGTAGGCAGGAGGGCCGTAGGCGGGCGGCCCATAGCCGGGGTGGCCATAGCCGGGCGGCGGATAGCTGGGATGCGGGGGGTGGTGATGGCCGTAGTCCTGACGATAGGGGCCATATTCCTGGGCGTAGCCGCGGGTCCCGTAGCCGTCGCTGACATAGGCCTGCTCGTAGCCATAGGTCTCGCTGTAGCCGGAGCTGTGCTGATAGCCCCCGCCATAGTAACCCCCGGCCGAGGCCGGGCAGGGATTATGGGCGGGACAGGCGGCGGCCGTCCCTGCGCCGACCAGGCTCAAGAGCAGGCCAGCGGCGAGGCCCGCAGGCAGGGAATGGCGAAGGGGCCAGGACATCGGACGCTCCTGTTTACAAGTCTTAACAGGAACCTAACGCCCCTCGGCTGGCCGGGGCGAGTCGCTGCACTCAGGGCGCGAGCTTGACCAGACTAGAAATCGACGGCGATGCCCTTGCGCTCCCAGTCGCCGAAACGGGTCGGCTCTGGCCCCTTGGGGCCGCCTTCTTCCGGCGGCGGTTGCATGGCCGCCTCCGCCTCGCGGCGGGCCTGCGCCTCTTCCAGGGCGCGGCGGGCCGCGGGGCTCAGGGGTTTGTCCGGCGCGGCGTTGGGGGGCAGGGTCTCGCTCATAGGCATGATTTAGGACGGCCAGGGCCGCTGCGCCAGACGCGGCGGCGCCGCGGGCGGCGGCGAAAAAGGGGCGCTCGCCTGCGATCTTTCCTTGCCTGAGGCCGGCGGGGCGGGCACGTCGCAGCCGGTGAACGACGACAATGATCTTGGCCTCCCCGCCCGGGGCGCCGCCCTCGACATCCTGACCGCCGCCCTGGCCCGCCGAACGGGCCTGGAAGAGGCGATCTCCACGCCCGCCTTCGGGGCCCTCTCGCCCCGGGACCGCGCCTTTGCGCGGGCCCTGGCCATGGCCACTTTGCGCCGGCTGGGTCCCATCGACCGGGCCCTGGACGCCAAGCTCGCCAAGTCGCCGCCGGACGGCGTGCGCCAGATCCTGCGGATCGGGGTGGCCCAGGCCTTCCTGATGGAGACCCCGCCCTTTGCAGCGGTGGCCACCAGCGTCGACCTGGCCGCCTCGCGCCGCGACACCGCGCCGTTCAAGGGCCTGGTCAACGCCGTCCTGCGGGGCCTGCTGCGCGAACCGCCGAACCTGGATGAGCCCGAAGCCCTGCCGCCCCCCTGGCTGATGGCCCGCTGGAGCGCCGCCTTTGGTCCGGAAACCGCCCTGGAGATCGCCAAGGTGATCGCCCAGGAGCCGGCCACCGACCTCTCCGTCCGCGACCCGGCCACAGCCCAGGCCCTGGCGGCCGAGTTGGAAGCCGAGATCCTGCCAGGCGGCAGCCTGCGCACGGCCCGCCGCGGCGACCTGGCGACCTGGCCGGGCTTCGAGGCCGGCGCCTGGTGGGTGCAGGACGCCTCAGCCGCCATTCCCGCCCGCCTGCTGGAGGCCGGCCCCGATCAGCAGGTGCTCGACCTCTGCGCCGCGCCCGGCGGCAAGACCCTGCAACTGGCGGCCACCGGGGCCAGCGTCACGGCCCTGGATCGCTCGGCCGGCCGGCTCAAGCGCCTGGCGGCTAATCTGGAGCGGATGGGGCTGAAGGCCGCCACCGTCACCGCCAATGCGGTCGACTGGAAGGCGCCGGACCTGTTCGACGCCGTCCTGCTGGACGCGCCGTGCTCGGCCACCGGCACCTTCCGCCGCCATCCCGACGTCCTGTGGGCCGCGCGGCCCACCGACATCGCCAGCCTGTCTGAAACCCAGGCCCGGCTGCTGGACGCCACCGCGCCCCGGGTCGCTCCCCAGGGGCGGCTGGTCTACTGCGTCTGCAGCCTGGAGCCGGAAGAAGGAGAATCCCAGGTCGAGGGCTTCCTGGCCCGGCATCCGGGCTTTGTCCTGGAGCCGATCGCACCCGGAGAGGGCGGCGCGCCCGCCGCCAGCGTGCGGCCCGACGGGACGCTCCGCATTCTGCCCTTCCACAGCCCGGGCGGAACCGACGGCTTCTATGTCGCCCGCTTCCTGCGGCAGAGCTAGGCGCAGGACAGGCAGGCGCCCCGGCGGTCCTTGTGGCCGCCCCGCGGCTTGGGTTAAGTCCAGACGATGACGCGCACGCCTCTCATCGCCCCCTCCATCCTGGCCGCCGATTTCGCCCGCCTGGGCGAGGAGTGCCGGGCCATCGAAGCCGCCGGCGCCGACTGGGTGCATATCGACGTGATGGACGGCCATTTCGTGCCCAACATCACCATCGGGCCCGACGTGGTGAAGGCGCTGAAGCCCCACGTCTCCATCCCCTTCGACGTGCATCTGATGATCGCGCCGGCCGACCCCTATATCGAGGCCTTCGCCAAGGCGGGCGCCGACCTGATCAGCGTCCATCCCGAGAGCGGCCCGCATCTGAGCCGCACCCTGCAGCTCATCCGCAGCCAGGGCTGCAAGGCGGGCGTGGTCTTCAATCCGTCCACCTCGCCGTCCGCCATCGAGGGGATCATGGATCAGGTGGACCTGATCCTGGTGATGTCGGTGAATCCCGGTTTCGGCGGACAGAAGTTCATGACCTCGCAGCTGGCCAAGATCCGCCGGCTGCGGGAGATGATCGACGCCACGGGCCGCGAGATCCACCTGGAGGTCGACGGCGGCGTGACGCCGGAGACCGCGCCCCTCTGCCTGGAAGCCGGCGCCACGGCGCTGGTGGCCGGGACCGCCGTCTTCAAGGGCGGCGCGGACGCCTACGCCGCCAACATCGCCGCCCTTCGGGGGGGGTGAGCGGGGCGCCCGTGGCCGGACAGCCTCCCCCGGCGCCGGCGTCCAGGCGGCTGCCTGGTCAGGTCGCCCTGCTGGCGCTGGCGGTCGGCCTGCGTCGGCAGGCCCGCCGGGAATGGGCCGGCTCGCCCCTGCACCGCTGGATGCTGGCCAGGCCGCGGCCCGAGGGCCTGACCGGATCGCCCCCAGACCCCCGTCCGGGCAAGGCCGAGAATGGCCGACGAATCCTGCTGGGCGACTTCACCTTCGCCGGCGTCACCTTGCACGCCGGACCCAAGGGCGATCCCTGGGACCGACCCAATCCCAGTCGGCGCTTCGCCGTGGCCCTGCACCGGTTCGACTGGCTGCGCGACCTGCTCGCCGTGGGCGAAAGCGGCGCGGTCGAAGCCCTGCGGCTGACCCTGCTCTGGCGGCGCACCTTCGGCCGCTGGAACGGCTTCTCCTGGGATCCTGAGGTGCTGGAGCGCCGGGTGTTCAACCTGGCCTGTGGGGCGCCGCGTCTCTGCGCCGGGGCTTCGGACGCCGAAACGGCCCAGATCGCCCTCGATCTCGCCCGTCAGGCCCGCCATCTGCTGGCCACCATTGATGGACCGGCCCGGGCGGCCGAGCGGGCCTGCGCCGCGGCCCTGGCCGGCGCCGTGCTGGCCGGGGAGGCCGGCGACCGGCTGACGACCACAGCGCTGGAACGGCTGACCAGGGCGTTAGCCGAAACCGTCCAGGCCGATGGCGGCCATGCGTCGCGTTCACCCCAGGCGGCCGTTCAGTTGCTGCTCCACCTGCAGACCCTGGACGAGGCCCTGGTTCAGCGGGGGATCGCGCCGCCGGATGAGATGATGCGGGCCATCGACCGCCTGGTGGGGGCCGTGCGATTCTTCACCCTGGCCGATGGCGCCCTGCCGGTCTTCCAGGGCGGCGAGGCCCTGCGCCCGGCCCTGGTGGCCGCGGCCAGGGCCAGCGAGAACGACGCCGGCCGCACCCTGCCCGCCGCCCGCAACGGCTATCAGCGCCTGGAGAGCCGCAGCCTGCAGCTGGTGGCTGACGCCGCCCCGCCGGCGACGGGTCCCTGGAGCGTCACGGCCTGCGCCCAGCCGCTGGCCCTGGAGGTGCTGATTTCCGGCCGACGGGCCATCACCAACTGCGGCTGGTCGCCGGACGCCGTGGGGCCTGAGGCCCTGCGTCTGGCCGATGCGGCCTCCACCGCCTCCCTTGGCGACCTGTCCTGCGGCGCGCCCGTGCGGGGACTGCAGGCCCGCGCCCTGGGTCCCCGGCTGATCGGCGCCGATGCGCCGGTGAGCGCCAAGCGCCAGCAGGCGGAGGGGGCTCTGTGGCTGGAAATGGCCCATGACGGCTGGGTCCGGCGCTTTGGCCTGCGCCATGAGCGGCGGCTCTATCTGGACCTGGCGGCTGATGAGCTGCGTGGGGAGGACCGCTTCACCCCCGTCACCGACGCCGCGCCGGGGGAAGACCCGCGGCGGTTCATCCCCTTCGCGGTCCGCTTCCATATCCACCCCGACGCCCGGGCCTCCCTGGCCCGCGACGGCAAGAGCGTGCTGATCAAGCCCGAAGGCGAAGAGACTGGCTGGTGGCTCCGCAATGACGCCATGGAGGTGGCCATCGAGGCCTCGGTCTTCTTCCAGGACGGCCAGGCCCGGCGGACCAGCCAGGTGGTGCTGCGCGGCCAGGTCCGGCAGGAGGCCGGCGCCCGCCTGCGCTGGAAACTGGCGGCCGCCGAGCCCTGGCCGCCGCCGCGCTGAGACGGCGCATTGACTCCTCCAACCGGCCAGGACTAGGACGCCCCTGTCCTGCGTGACTGGCGAAAATCGAGGTGGGTGACCACCGGGGAGCCAGGACCTCATATGCCGCTCGCCTGGGCACGCCTTGTCACCTTTCCCGCCAGGAGACCGCCGTGCCCGCCGCCCCCGACTTTCCGCCTGCCCCCGACGCCGTCAAACCGGTCCGCGCCCTGCTGTCGGTGTCCGACAAGACCGGCCTAGTCGAAGCCGCCCGGGCGCTCTCCGAGATGGGGGTGGAGCTGGTCTCCACCGGCGGCACCAAGGCGGCCATCGCTGCGGCCGGCCTGCCCGTGAAGGACGTGGCCGACCTGACCGGTTTTCCGGAAATGATGGATGGGCGGGTCAAGACCCTGCACCCGGTGGTGCATGGGGGCCTGCTGGGGGTTCGCGACGCCGCCGACCATGCCAAGGCCATGGCCGAGCACGGCATCGGTCCCATCGATATCGTCTATGTGACCCTCTATCCCTTCGAGCAGACCGTGGCCGGCGGCGGCGACTTTGCGTCCTGCGTCGAGAATATCGACATCGGCGGACCGGCCATGATCCGCTCGGCCGCCAAGAACCACGGCTATGTGGCGGTCTGCACCGAGAAGGCCGACCTGGACGAGGTGATCGCCGCGCTGAAGGCGGCGGGCCAGACCTCGCTCTCCCTGCGCAAGGCCCTGGCCGCCCGCGCCTATGCCCGTACTGCAGCCTATGACGCGGCCATCTCGCAGTGGTTCGCAGGCGAACTGGCCGAAGAGGCGCCGCGCCGCCGGGCCTTCGCCGGGGAGCTGGTCCAGACTATGCGCTATGGGGAAAACCCGCACCAGGCCGCCGCCTTCTACCGCGACGGCTCGACCCGGCCGGGCGTGGCCACCGCCACCCAGCTGCAGGGCAAGGCGCTGTCCTACAACAACATCGCCGACACCGATGCGGCCATCGAACTGGTGGCCGAGTTCGATCCCGCCGCCAGCGCGGCGGTGACCATCATCAAGCACGCCAATCCCTGCGGCGTCGCCCTGGGGGCCGACCTGACCGAGGCCTACAGCCGCGCCCTGCAATGCGATCCGGTCTCGGCCTTTGGCGGCATCGTGGCGGTCAACCGCCGGCTGGATGCGGCTGCGGCCCGGGAGATCGTCAAGGTCTTCACCGAGGTGGTGGTGGCGCCCGAGGCCGACGAGGAGGCCATCGCCATCTTCAAGAAGAAGAAGGACCTGCGCCTGCTGATCACCGGCGGCCTCCCCGACCCCAAGGCGGCCGGCGTCACCTATCGCCAGGTGGCCGGCGGCTTCCTGGTCCAGGGACGCGACACCGCCCACATCACCGCGGCTGACCTGAAGATCGTCACCAAGCGCCAGCCCACCGAGGCTGAGCTGCGCGACATGTTGTTCGCCTTCACCGTGGCCAAGCATGTGAAGTCCAACGCCATCGTCTATGCCAAGGACGGCCAGACCGCCGGCATCGGGGCGGGCCAGATGAACCGCAAGGACTCCGCCCGCATCGCCGCCCTGCGGGCCGCCGAGGCGGCCGAGACCGCCGGCCTGCCGGAGTCGCTGGCCAAGGGCTCGGCCTGCGCTTCAGACGCCTTCTTCCCCTTCGCCGACGGCCTGATCCAGGCGGCCGAGGCCGGCGCCACGGCGGTGATCCAGCCGGGCGGCTCGATCCGCGACGAGGAGGTCATCGCCGCCGCCGATGCGGCGGGTCTGGCCATGGCCTTCACCGGCGTACGGGTCTTCCGCCACTAACTCGGCAGCGTCGGTCAGCCCTCTGCGCGGACCGCCAGTTCGCGCAGGGCGCCGTGGGCGATGGTCAGCTTGGCGAAGGTCCAGCCGCCGGGCGCCTGCTCGATCTCGGTCAGGGTGCGGCTGGCCGCGGCCGTCGCATCGGCCGCAGACGCCGACCAGGCCTTGATGGCCGCCTCGGCCGCCTGGGCGTCAGCCCCGGCCGCAGGGCCTCGGGCCCTCGCCATCACCGACCGGGCGACCGTGGTCTGTTCGGTCAGCAGGTCTTCCACCAGCCGCCGCACGGCGGTCCGCTCGAAGATGTCGCCGGCCGAGTGACTGCCCGCGGCCGCCCGCAGGCGGTCAAACCCGAAGACCTCGCCCACCTTGTGGTGCAGGCGCGCCACATTCTCGATGGGCCACCGGGAGGCCTCAGCCAGGTCGGCCAGGTCGGCGGCGATGGTCAGGGGCTGGAGCTCGACCACCGCCTTGGCCATGTCCTCCGGGGCGCCGGCGGCGGTCAGCCGGTCGGCCAGGGCGTCCAGATCGGCCCGCTCTACCGGCGTCAGGACCTCGGGCGCCAGGGCCTTCAGGGCTCTGGCCGGCTTGGCGTAGCGATCGATCAGGGCGCTGACCCCCTCCCCCTGGCGATAGGCGCGGCGGGCGAACCAGAAGGTCAGGCCGCGGAGCTGCCGGGCCAGCTGGCGCAGCAGCAGGAGCTGGGCGCGGGCGGGCATGTCGTTGTCGCGCGCCTCGATGGCCTCCCAGAGGGCCGCCACGTCCAGGACCGCGCGGGCGGCCTCATAGCCGACAAAGAAGGCCCGGGCGTCGCAGCCGGCCGCCGCCATCAGGCGGCTGGGGAAGCTCGGTCCGCAGCGATTGACCACGTCATTGGCCACCACCGTGGCGATGATCTCCCGCCGCAGCCGGTGGCGGCGCATTTCAGGCGCGTAGCGCATCAGGGGCTTGGGGAAATAGCCCTCCAGCACCTGCTCGAACCAGGGGTCGTCGGGGACCTCGGTCTCGACCATCTCGCGGAACAGCTGGATCTTGCCATAGGCCATCAGCACGGCGAGTTCGGGCCTTGTCAGACCCCGGCCCGCCTCGGCCCGCTCGGCGATGGCCGCAGCGTCCGGCAGGCCTTCGACCGCCCGGTCGAGCCGGCCCATGGATTCGAGCCTGGCCATGAACCGGGCGTGGGGCTCCAGCTCGCCGACCGCGTCCAGTTCCAGCAGGGAAAGCGCCTGGTTCTGGTCGTAGTTGTGGGCCAGCACATGGTCGGCCACGTCATCGATCATCGAGCGCAGCAGCTTGTCCCGTTCCGGCCGGTTGAGGTCGCCCGCCCGCTCGACCATGCCGGTGAGGATCTTGATATTGACCTCGTGGTCGGAGGAATCGACCCCGGCCGAATTGTCGATGGCGTCGCTGTTCACCCGGCCGCCGGCCTCGGCGAAGGCGATCCGCGCCGCCTGGGTCAGGCCAAGATTGGCGCCTTCGCCCACCACCCGGACCCGCAGGTCCTGGGCGTTGATCCGCAGGGCGTCATTGGTCTTGTCGCCCACATCGGCGTGGCTCTCGGCCGCGGACTTCACATAGGTGCCGATGCCGCCGAGATAGAGAAGTTCGGCCTGGGACTTCAGGATGGCGCTGATCAGCTCGGTAGGCGCCAGGGCCTCGGCCTCGACGCCCAACATTTCGCGGATCTCGGGGCTGAGCGGAATGGACTTCTGGGTGCGGGGGAAGACCCCGCCGCCGGCCGAAATCCTGTCCCGGTCGTAGTCGTCCCAGGACGAGCGCGGCAGGGAAAACAGCCGCTCGCGCTCGACAAAGCTCGTCTCAGGATCCGGATCGGGGTCCAGGAAGATGTGCCGATGGTCGAAGGCCGCCTTCAGGCGGATCTGCCGCGACAGCAGCATGCCGTTGCCGAACACGTCGCCCGACATGTCGCCGACGCCGACCACGGTGAAGGGCTCGGCCTGGATGTCCTTGCCCAGCTCCCGGAAGTGGCGCTTGACCGCCTCCCAGGCGCCGCGGGCGGTGATGCCCATCTCCTTGTGGTCATAGCCCGCCGACCCGCCCGAGGCGAAGGCGTCGCCCAGCCAGAAGCCGTAGGACTCGGCCAGTGCGTTGGCGATGTCGGAGAAGGTGGCCGTGCCCTTATCGGCGGCGACCACCAGATAGGGGTCCTCCCCGTCATGGGCCACCACGCCCTTGGGGGCGATGACCTCGCCCTCTGGCGTCAGATTGTCGGTGATGTCCAGCAGGCCGCGCAGGAAGGTCTTGTAGGCCTCGACGCCGCCCGCCCGGACCGCATCGGGGCTTCCACCGACCGGCAGGGCCTTGGGATAGAAGCCGCCCTTGGCGCCCACGGGCACGATGACGGCGTTCTTCACCTGCTGGGCCTTGGCCAGACCCAGGACCTCGGTGCGGAAGTCGTCGCGCCGATCCGACCAGCGCAGGCCGCCGCGGGCCACCGGGCCAAAGCGCAGGTGCACGCCCTCGACCGTGGTCGACCAGACATAGATCTCCCGATAGGGCTTGGGCGCCGGCAGGTCGGCCAGGTCCTCGCTGGCCACCTTGAAGCTGATGAAGGCCGCCGGCCGTCCGTCGTCCCCACGCTGATAATAGTTGGTCCGCAGGATCGACTGGACCAGCAGGGCGATGCGACGCAGCACCCGGTCATCATCCAGGCTCTCCACCAGCTGCAGGGCCTCGGTGATTTCTTCCATCACCGCCTTGGCCTGGACCTGACGCTCGGCGAGGTCTGCCCGGACGGCCGGGTCGAACCGGGTTCGGAACAGGTCGAGGATCAGGCGGGTGACGCCGGGCCGGCGGCTCAGCGCCTCTTCCTGCAGGCGCTGGGAGGGATCAAGGCCGGTCTGCTGACGATAGCGGGCGAGCGCCCGGACAAGGGCGGCCTCCCGCCAGCCGATGGAAAGCTCCAGAACCAGGCGGTTGAAGCCGTCATTCTCGGTCTGACCGGTCCAGACGGCGACAAAGGCCTGTTCGAAACAGGCCTTCACATCCTCGAACACCAGGTCGGCGCCCCGGGGGTCGTCCAGCTCGAACTCGTGCACCCAGACGGGCTCTGCGCCCACCTTGCGCACCGGGAAGCCGGCCTCGGCCATGGCCTTCAGGCCCATGCTCTCCAGGATCGGCAGCACATCGGCCAGGGGCGCGGGCTCGGCCGGGCGATAGAGTTTGAACCGGAAATTGCGGGCCGTGTCGCCCTCACGGCGGAAGGCCCGCACGCGGACGACCTCGTCCGGCGCGAGGGCGTCGATCACCGCCACGTCGGCCAGGGCCTCTGCGGCGTCATAGCGATCGCGGTAGCCGGCCGAGAAGGCGCCATAGTAGCGGCCGAGCAGGTCGCCGGTCACCGCGGCGGGCCGCTCCAGGTCGCGCACGGCGGCCTCGAACCGGTCCTCCCAGGTGCGGGCCGCCTCGGCGATCTCGGCCTCGACGGCGGCCAGATCGGGCTCGCGCTTCTGGCCGGCGCTAAAGCCGATGATGAAATGCACCCGGGCCAGGGGGGAGTCCGAGAAGCTCGGATAATAGGCCGAGACCCGCCCGCCATAGGCCTTGGCCAGCAGCTGACCGGCCCGGATGCGCAGGTCGGAATCATAGCGTTCCCGGGGCACGAACATCAGGATCGAGCAGAACCGGTCGAAGGGATCGCGCCGCTCGAACAGACGCACCCGGGGCCGATCGTACAGATGCAGCACGCCGAGCGCATTGGTCAGCAGCTCGTCCTCGGTCATCTGGAAGAGCTCGTCGCGGGGATAGTTCTCGACGATGTTCTTCAGACGCTTGGCGTTGTGGCTGCCCGGCGCCTTGGCCGCCCGGGCGAGCGCGCCGGCCGCCTTGGCCCGCACCAGGGGGACGTTGCTGACGGGCTGGTCGTAAGCCTCGGCCGTAAAGAGACCGACGAACCGCACCTCGCCTGAGGGACGGCCGTCGGGGCCGTACCGGCGGACCCCCACATAGTCCATGTAGCCGCGG
Source organism: Phenylobacterium sp. (assembly GCA_019264505.1). Classification (GTDB taxonomy): domain Bacteria; phylum Pseudomonadota; class Alphaproteobacteria; order Caulobacterales; family Caulobacteraceae; genus Phenylobacterium. The sequence goes on from JAHUZY010000258.1 coordinate 20,935, forward strand.
CGATGGACCTTCGAGCGCATATTGGCCTTGGCCACGGTGACGGCGGGCTCGTCTTCCAGACGCCTGGCCAGCTGGGCGGTGAGCACGGCCGGCTCATTGGTCCGGCGCAGAACCCGCTGCGCCGGATCGCGCAGGACCCCCAGACCGTCCTGGGGCTGGAACAGCGGCTCCTCCGGGGCGTAGTCGCCGCCCTCGACCCGGGGATATTCATAGATCCGGGCGCCCAGGAAGACGAAGTGCTCGGTGTGCAGCCATCGCAGGAAGGCCAGCTCCTCGGCCCGCCGCGGCGTCTCGGGCGCAAGGGATTCCAGCTCGGCCACCGTGTGGCCCATCAGGTCCAGCATGGCCGGGAAGTCGGCCACTGCGGCCCGGGCGTCGGCCAGCGCCGCGCGCAGGCCGCTCAGCAGCTGGTCTTCCCGATCGGGACCGATCCGGTCAACGAAGACCTGGATCATGGATTCCCGGTGGAGGGCGCCGTCAGGGCTCCGATGACCCTTGGCGTCCCGGGACACCTCGACCACCGGGTGGAACATGGCGCGGACCTGGAAGCCCTGATCGGCGATCTCGCCCATCACGCTGTCCACCAGGAAGGGGCCGTCCTCCTGGACGATCTCCACCCGGTCGAAGTCGAGCCGGGGCGAGTCCTCGGACGCCCGTTCGGCGCGCACGATCCGCAGGATCGGCGACAGACCGCGACGCTTTTCGGCGAAGGTCCAGAAGGCCGCCAGATTGGCGGCGAGGTCATCCAGGTCGAACTCCGGCAGCTCGGCCGGAACCACGTCCTCGGCGGCCTGGGCGGCGAAGGCCTGCAGGGCCTGGTCCTTGGCCGCAGCCGGTCCAAGCCTCGCGAGCAGCTTGTCGGCCAGGATCTGGCCCAGCTCTGCGGCCGGGGGTGTGTGGGCGGGGCTCATGGCAGTCTCCCTTTCACCAGAACGCCGCCGGAGGAGAGGATCCGGCGGCGTTTGGTTCCGACGGGGGGGACCGGCGGAACCCTGGGGGCTCGTCGCGTCGACGTCCCTTGCGGGGCGACGCTCTGAGGCCGGAGACGGGCGATCCCCGACAGGTCTTGAGATAGGTGTTCAGACGTCAAAGGGAAGACCTGTCATCCATGGGTTCTGGACCTTGGGCTGAGACTCCGCCGTGCGGACAGGCCCGGCGACGGGCCCCTGGGCGCGAGGCTCAGTGATTCTCCGACTGTCCTTCGACCCCGGCGCCCCGTCAATCGGCTTGCACGGCGGCGCCGACATGTCGCACAGACACGGGCAGATTATCGCAATGCGACCGGCGTCCGGGGGCGAAAATGCCCCCCGCACGGAGATTGACGCCGCGACTGGCCGATCCGGGTTCGGACCGCTAGCCTGCCCCTGAACAACCGGGGGAGACGGGGATGACGGCGAGCGGCGCAGAGGGTGTTCTGGTGGGCCTGGGGGGTGAGGAGACCCTCTTCCTGCGGCTGGACCGGGCCAATCGCCATGGCCTGGTGGCCGGCGCCACCGGCACAGGCAAGACCGTCACCCTGCAGATCCTGGCCCAGGGCCTGTCAGACGCCGGCGTCCCGGTCTTCGCCGCCGATGTGAAGGGCGACCTGTCAGGCGTCGCCATGGCCGGCGCCCCCAATGAGAAGCTCATCGCCAGGGCCGCCAAGATGGGCCTGGAGATCGCCCCCCTGGGCGCCCCGACCGTGTTCTGGGACCTGTTCGGCGAGCAGGGCCATCCGATCCGCGCCACCGTCTCGGAGATGGGCCCGCTGCTGCTGTCGCGGATGCTGGAGTTGAACGACGTGCAGGAGGGCGTGCTGACCGTCGCCTTCCGCGTCGCTGACGAAGAGGGCCTGCTGCTGCTCGACCTCAAGGACTTGCAGGCGGTGCTGGGCTTTGTGGGCGACAACGCCGCCGACATCAGCGCCCGCTATGGGGCGGTGGCCAAGACCAGCCTGGCGGCGATCCGGCGCAAGCTTCTGGTGCTGGAAGACCAGGGCGCCGCGGGCTTCTTCGGCGAGCCGGCCCTGGCCCTCTCCGACCTGATGCGGGTGGACGGCTCGGGCCGGGGCCATGTGAACATCCTGGCCGCCGACCGGCTGATCAATTCGCCGAGGCTCTACGCCACCTTCCTCCTGTGGCTGCTGTCGGAGCTGTTCGAGGAGCTGCCCGAGGTGGGCGATCCCGAAAAGCCCCGCCTGGCCTTCTTCTTCGACGAAGCCCACCTGCTGTTCCGTGACGCGCCGAAGGGCCTGCTGGAGAAGGTCGAGCAGGTGGTCCGGCTGATCCGTTCCAAGGGGGTCGGGGTCTATTTCGTCACCCAGAACCCCGCCGACATCCCCGACAGCGTGCTGGGCCAGCTGGGCAACCGCATCCAGCACGCCCTGCGGGCCTATACGCCCGCCGACCAGAAGGGCCTGCGCGCCGCCGCCCAGTCGTTCCGCGCCAATCCGGACTTCGACACCGCCGAGGCGATCCAGGGCCTGGGCGTCGGCGAGGCCCTGGTCTCCCTGCTCGATGAGAAGGGCGCGCCCTGCGTCGTCCAGAAGACCTTGATCCGTCCGCCGGCCTCGCGGCTGGGGCCGGCCACCGCCCCCGAGCGCGCGGCCTTGATGGCGCAGAGCCCGGTGCGGGGCCTCTATGACGAGGTGAAGGACCGCGACTCCGCCCATGAGCGCCTGCAGGCCCGGGCGGCCGAGAGCGCCGCCGCAGCCCCGCCGGCCAAGGCGGCGCCCGAGCCCCGCGAACCCGCCCGCCGGAGCCGCAGCAGCGGCGGCGGAAGCCGCCAGAGCCTGGGGGAAGCCTTCACCAAGTCGGTGCTGCGCACCGTGGGCAGCCAGATCGGTCGTGAGATCGTTCGCGGTATGCTGGGCGGCCTGCGTCGGCGATAGGCGCAGCTAGACCACACCGGCCGCCTGGCGGACCATGGCGCTGAGCTGTTCGGCCCGGAAGGGCTTGCGCAGAATGGGCCAGGCTTGAGCCTCGTCGGGATCATCCAGGGTCTCGCCGCTATAGCCGGTGGTCAGCACCACCGGCAGGCCAGGATGGGCCGCCTTCAGCCGCCGGGCGAGATCGACGCCGCTGACCCCGCCGGGCATGACGATGTCGGACAGCACCAGGTCGAAGTCCGCATCCTGGCCCAGACGACGCAGGGCCTCGACCCCATTGATCGCCGTCTCCACCCGGCAGCCGAACTCGTCCAGCAGGCTCTGGGTGACCGCGCGAACCGCATCGTCATCCTCCACGAGCAGGACGCGCAATCCATCCATTCCGGCGGCGACCGGGGTCGCCTCCACCTCGGGCGCGACCGCATCGGCGCGGTCGGCGGCCGGCAGGTAGAGGCTGATCGTGGTCCCCTCCCCCGGCGCGCTGCGGACATCCACCGCCCCGCCGCACTGGCGGATGAAGCCATAGACCTGGGCGAGGCCAAGGCCTGTCCCCTTGCCGGTCTCCTTGGTGGTGAAGAAGGGCTCAAAGACATGGTCGAGCACGTCGGGCGCCATACCCGACCCCGTGTCGCTCACCGACAGGCGGACATAGTTCCCGGCCTGCGCCTCATGCACCTCGCCCTCGACCAAGGCCTGCCGCACCGCCTCGATCCGGATTTCGCCGCCCGGCGGCGTCGCATCGGCCGCGTTGACCACCAGGTTCAGCAGGGCCGCCTCGAACTGGGCGGCGTCCAGCCTCGCCGCCCCCACCTGCGGCGGGCAGTCGATGGTCAGGGCGATGGCCTCGCCGGCCGCCCGGCGGACCAGGGGTTCGATCTGCTCGACCAGCGGCGCCACCGCCAGATTGTCGAGGCGCAGTTCCTGACGGCGGGAAAAGGCCAGGAGCTGGCGGGTCAGCCGCTCGCCCCGGCGGCCGGCGGCCAGGGCGGCGCTGGCCAGTCGGGTGACCCGCGCGGTGTCGGCCGGGTCCTTCAGCATCATGTCCAGACCGCCGATGACCACGGTCAGCAGGTTGTTGAAGTCATGGGCCACGCCGCCGGTGAGGCGGCCGACGGTCTCCAGACGCTGAGCCTGGGCGAGCGCCGCCTCGGTGCGGGCCCGGGCCTCCAGGCTGGCCTCCAGGTCCCGGGTCCGTTCGGCGACCCGGGCCTCCAGGTCCTGGCGGGCCTCGACCACCTCGGTGATGTCGGAGGCCGAGCCGAACCAGCTGCGGACTCCGCCGGCGGCGTCCGGCAGGACGGCCGCCCGGCCGTGGAACCACCGCCAGGCGCCATCGGCCCGCCGCAGGCGAAACTCCGGGGCGAAGGGCAAGGCGCCGTTGACCGCCTGGCGCCAGGCCTCGGCCACGGCGTCGCAGTCCTCGGGGTGGACAGACTGCAGCCAGCCATCGCCAAGGGCCGAGCCCGGCGCGCCGCCGGTGAAGTCGCTCCACTGGGGGCTGACGAAGGTCCAGGCGCCCTGGGCGTCGCTCACCCACATCAGCTGGGGCAGGGATTCGATGAAGGCGCGCACCCGCGCCTCCCCGCGGCGCAGGGTCTCCACCGTTCGCCGAAGTTCGGTGACATCGCGGAAGGTGACCGCCACCCCGGCGCCGGCCCGCAGGGCGCTCGACCGGACCCAGTGCTCCTGGCCGTCGATGACCCGCAGAACCTCCACATCATCGGGCTCATCCTGGGTCAGCGCCCGGCTCAGGCGCTCAAACATGTCCCGCCCGGTTTCGTCGGGAAACACCTCGCGCACCCGGCGGCCCACCAGGGATTCGACCCCGGCCGGCGCCATCCGATCGGCCGCCGCATTGGCGTAGACCCAGACGAAGTCAGTCAGCGCGCCGTTCTGATAGACGGGGTCGAGGATGACGAAACTGTCCTTGGCCGCCTGCTGGGCGAGGCGAAACCGCTCCTGAACCGTGGCGCCGCGGCGGATCGCCACCCGCAGGGGTTTGGCCAGGGCCACCGTCAGGGCGCCGGTGAGCACGAACAGGCCCAACGCCACCGGCAGACTGGCCCCCGCGCGGGCCTCGGCCGGCCAGAGCGAGGCCGCCACCAGGGCGCTCAGGCCCACGGCCGTCAGCCCGCCCCGGGCGCCGGCGACCACGGTGGCGAAGATGATCGCCGGATAATAGATCATGAATGCGGGCGGCGCGGTCAGGGCGAGTTCAACAACGCCCTGTGCGGCCGTCGCTGCGGCGACCGCGCCGGCGACCATCCCATAGGCGATCGCAGGCCGCTCGATGGCGGTGGCGAAACGCTGGGCCCAGGTGGCCATCATTTGGATACGCACCCCAGTGAGGGATTTGGCTACTTCAGGCCCTCACTGTGGCGCAACGTCGCAGCCGGGGAAACCCCGGC
>JAHUZY010000317.1 GCA_019264505.1 Phenylobacterium sp.
GATGTCGTTCATGCCCAGATCGTCGGCCAGGATGACGATCACATTGGGTGGGCGATCACCCTCTGGCGCCGCGTCGGGACCGCGAGCCCAGGCGATCTCCTGGTTCTCGGCGATCTCCTGCTTTCCCAGGTTCCCCACGACGAAGAGGATGATGGACTTGTAGTTGGCCAGGCCAAGGCCGATGGCCACCAGGAGGGCCAGCCCCACTCCCAACCAGATCTTGCGCGACATCAACGGCCTCCCCGACCAAAGTTTTGGCACGATACGCGCCATTGTCTCCGAGACTCAAGTCCCTAGGCTCGGGCGGGAGGTCGGCGGTGCGCGCTTGCATGAATTGGCAGTCATCGTGCATATAGATCGCAGACATTGATGGGGGCGGCGCATGTCGGGTCAAGGTAGGGTTATGGGGCAGGGGCGTTCCCGCCCTCTGATCGGTCTGGTCTGCGGCCTGTTGGCGCTGACCTGCGCCCTGCTGCCGGCGCTGGCTCAGGCCCAGACGGACGCCAAGCGCCCGAACATCGTGCTGATCCTGGTGGACGACGCCGGCTATACCGACTTTGGCGCCTATGGGAGCGAGATCGCCACCCCGACCATCGACGCCCTGGCCGCCCGGGGCGCGCGCTTCTCCAACTTCCACGCCACGCCTATGTGCGCGCCGTCCCGGGCCATGCTGATGACCGGCCTCGACAGCCATACGGCCGGCGTCGCCAATCTGCCGGAGTCAACTCCGCCCGAACATCGTGACCTGCCAGCCTATCAGGGACGTCTGGCCCAGGGGGTGGAGACGGTGGCCACCCGCCTCAAGCGGGTGGGCTACCGCACCTACATGGCCGGCAAGTGGCACCTGGGGCACGGCCCCGGCGATCTGCCCGACGCCCATGGGTTTGACCGCTCTTTCGCCCTCGACGCCACCGGCGGCGACAATTGGGATGGGCGGTCCTACCTCCCCCTATACGAACGCTCCCCCTGGTTCGAAGACGGCAAGCCCGCCACCCTGCCCAAGGACTTCTATTCGTCGGAATTCCTGGTCGATCAGATGATTGGCTATATCGGCGACGGGTCCGGGGAGGCCGCGCCCTTCTTCGCCTATCTGCCCTTCCTGGCCATCCACATCCCGGTTCAGGCGCCGGAGGCCTATGTCCGCAAGTACGAGGCGACCTATCGCGATGGCTGGACCGCCCAGCGGGAGCGCCGCCGCCAGGGAGCGGTGCGCACGGGCCTGATCGCGGCCGACACCCCCATGGGGCCGCCGCCGCGCAATGTGGCGGAGTGGAACGCCCTGTCGCCGGAGGCCCAGGCCCTGGCCGCCCGGTCGATGGCCATCAACGCCGGCATGCTCGAGGCGATGGACCACCATTTCGGGCGGTTGGTGGAGCACCTCCGCGCCACCGGCCAGTATGACAACACCCTGTTCGTCGTCCTTTCCGACAACGGGCCCGAGGCGGGCGATCCCGTCGCCCAGCCGATCTTCCGCTTCTGGCTTCGCAGACAGGGCTATGAGTACGGACCCGACATCATGGGCGGGCCAGGAACCTACGCCGCCATCGGTCCCGGTTGGGCCAGCGCGGCGGCCGCGCCAGGGGCGCTCTACAAGTTCTACTCCAGCGAGGGCGGCCTTCGGGTCCCGCTGATCATGGCCGGCCCCGGTCTGCCCGAAGGCCAGACCGTGCGGGCCTTCAGCCTGATCTCCGACATCGCACCCACCCTCCTTGACCTCGTGGGCGTCGATCATCCGCCCCTGCATGGGCGCAGTCTGCGGCCGCTGCTGACCGGCGAGGCGGAGCGGATCTATGGGCCTGACGACCCCGTCGGTCTTGAAGCGGCGGGGGATTCGGCTCTGTTCAAGGGCGACTACAAGCTCACCCGCAACGCCGGCGCCTGGGGCGATCCCGCCTGGCGGCTTTACGACATCGTCCGCGATCCCGGCGAGACCACCGATCTTGCCCCGTCCCAGCCGGAGCGGGTGGCGGCCATGCTGGCGGACTACCAGGCCTACGCCAAGGCAGTGGGCGCCGCCGACATTCCGGAGGGGTTCTCCGTCGATCGCCAGGTCGCCCTGAACCTGCTCTCGCATATTCTGGCGGACGTCTGGGCGCCGCTGTTGATCGCCCTCGCCGTTCTCATCGGGCTCGTGGGCCTGGCAATTTTCGGCTGGCGTCGGTTCGCCCGGCGCCGCCCTGAGCGCGCGGCGTCCGTGGGGCGGGGGATCTCCCGGACCCTGGTGGGGCTGGTGGGCCTGCTCATGCTGGCCATCACGCTTCGGATCTGGACCCAGCCCCTGACGTTCGCCGCCACCCTCGGACTGGCCGCCGACGGCCCGCTGGGGATCGCCAGTCTGCGAGCCGACCTAGGGGGATTCTTTGGGGCAGGCGGCCTGTTCGCCCTTCTTGCGGCCCTGCGGGCAGATCGCCGCTGGCTGGCGCCGGCCCTGATCCTGCTCGGCCTGGCGCTTGCCGGGCGGGTGATCAGCCTGATCGCCTCGGGCGGCGGGGTCATGCAGATTCCGCCGATGATCGTCGAGGCCCTGCTGATCGCGATCCTGTCCCTGGGCTGGAGGGCCTTGCGGCCAGGCCCGGCGACTTAGGGGCGCCAAAGACGGACTTGTGCGTTCCGCCTCCAGCATTAAAGGAGGCCCACCATGAGCTATGCCCGATTTGGCGCCATGATCGCCACCTCGACCCTGGTCATGTTCGTGTTGATGTATCTGAACACCTATGCCCTCGACCATGTGATATTCAGCCAGACCCGCGGCTATATGGCCCTGGTCATGGGCGCGACCATGGCCGTCATCATGCTGCTCTTCATGCTCAGCATGTATCCCAACAAAGCCTTGAACCTCGCCATCCTCGCAGGCTCGGTGGTCGTCTTCGCCGGCGCCCTGTGGATGGTGCGCAGCCAGACCGGCATTGGCGATGTGGCCTATATGAAGGCCATGACGCCGCACCACTCCATCGCGATCATGACCAGCGAACGGGCCCATATCCGTGATCCCCGGGTGCGGGCCCTGGCCGATGAGATCCTGGCCGCCCAGGTGCGCGAGATCGCCGAGATGAAGGCCCTGATCGCCGAGTTGGAGCAAAACCCGCCGCCCGCCGACGCGCCCCTGCTGGCGCCCGGACGACCAGACGGCGGCGGTTGACCGCGGCTGACAGGGTTAACGGGTTCTTCAGGGGGCGGGGGCGAGACTCTGCGGGCAATCTCGGAGGCTTCATGACCGCCGTCCGCGCCGCCGCGCCCGTCACGCCCCACCCCGCTGTCACCGACTTCATCGCCCACGGGGCCCATGTCTTCGAGGACCTGGTCGACCCCCAGGCCGCCGCCGCCCTTCTGGCCGACATCCGCGCCACCCGGCCCTTCGACCACCGGCTGTTCCTGAGCGAGGCCGAATTCGACGCCGATCCGCAGCATGTGGGCGTCAATCCCCGCCCAGGCCGCAACCTGCTCGAACGGTTCAAAGACCGACTGGACTTTGTCGAGCAGGCCCCGCACATCGCCAGCGCCCTTCAGGCGCTGCTCGGGGACGGCTACGAGTTGTTGAACCGCAAGGTGGTCTGCGGCGTCCCCCAGGCCTCGGTGCCGCCCTGGCTCCGGGCGCGCATCCTGGGCAATCCGGTGAACAATCTCGGCGCGTATGTCCGGCCTGAATATCGGGACGTGACCTATTTCTATGGCATCGATTTCCACCAGGACCTGATCGACTACCGCGACCGCCCGGCCGATTTTCTGACCCTCTATGTCTATCTGCACCCGGTCAGCCGACTGGACGCGCCCCTGTTCCTACTCACCGGCTCGCACCAGCTGGGCGGGACCGTATTTCCCCACGACCTGACGCGCCAGGACGCCGAAACCTGGACCTATCGTGACGGCCGCGGTGGAGAGACCACGGTGCGCCAGATGCTGCTCACCGGGCCAGCCGGCTTCGCGGCCATCTGGCACGCCTGCACCCTGCACGGCACCCAGCCGGACGCCGCCGACCACGAGCGCATCTCGCTGCGCTACCTGCTCGCCCGGGGGCGGGAGCCTGCGGGGATTGATGAGGTGAACCAGACCCTGCGGGGACCGCTCGCCCTGCCGCAGACACGCCTCGACCTCGCCCCGGACGGCCAGGCTGTGGTCAAGGGCAATATCGTCAACCAGGTCTGACGGCGTCTGCGGCCGACAGGGCCGCGGACAGCACCTCCAGCAGTTCGGCCGCTCGGATGGGCTTGGCGACAAAGGCGGTCATGCCTGCGCTCATGCAGGCCTCGACCTCGTCGGGCGCCGCATTGGCGGTAACGGCGACGATGGGGATATTGCCCAGAGGGCTGGCCAGGGCCCGAATTTGGCGGGTGGCCTCAAGTCCGTCCATGCGAGGCATGTTGACGTCCATCAGCACCAGATCATAGCCGCCCCGGGTCACCGCCTCCACGGCCTCTACGCCGTCCTCGGCGAAGTCAAAGCTCAGCCCGGCCTCCTCCAGGACGATGGAGGCCACCAGCCGGTTGAGCGGGTGATCCTCGGCCACCAGGATCCTGGGATCATGCCCCCGGGCGCCGCCGTCGGGCGTGGGGTCCGCCGGCTCGCGGGCTGGCCCCGCCGCGTCGGCCAATGGCATGGGCAGATCGACCACGAAACGGGCCCCGCCGTTCGCGGCGGGCTCCACCCAGATCCGTCCGCCCATCAGGCCGGCCAGCTCCCGGCAGATTGCCAGGCCCAGGCCTGCGCCGCCATGGCGCCGGGTTCGCTCGGAATCGGCCTGGACAAACGGTTCGAACAATCGCTCCCGATCCTGGGGCGCGACGCCTGGGCCACTGTCGATCACCTCGAACCGCAGCCGCTGGTCCTGGCTCACCGGGCGGGCCTTGAGGGTGATGGCCCCGCGGTCGGTGAACTTGATCGCATTGTTCACCAGATTGGACAGGATCTGCCGCAGGCGCTGGGCGTCCCCGACCCTTGGGGCGGCCAGGCCCTTCGCCTGAACCCGCAGCTCCAGCCCCTTGGCCTCGGCCGCGAAGCGCCAGACCTCGGCCACCGCCCTGACCGCCTCCCGGGGACTGAAGACCTGGGGTTCGATCTGCAGCTGGCCGGACTCCACCCGCGACAGGTCGAGGATCTCGTTGAGGATGGAGAGCAGGCCCTGGCCCGAAGAGGAGATGATCTCCACCAGGTCCTGATCGGCCGGCGCCAGGCCCCGTCGCCCCAGCGCCTCCGACACCGCCAGTATGCCGTTCAGCGGCGTGCGCAGCTCATGGCTCATGGTGGCCAGGAAACGGGACTTGGCCTGGTTGGCCCGTTCAGCCTCGGCCCGGGCCGCGGCGTTGTCGGCGGCCAGGCGTTCCAGGGCGAGCTTCTGGCCCTCCAGTCCCTGACTCACGGCCTGCAGCTCACTGATCTTGTGGCGCAGGGCCGCATTGGCCGACCGTAGCGCCTCGTCCTTCTCCAGCCGCTGGCTGATGTCCCGGCAGACGCCGATGAACTTGCGTTCGCCCGCGATGAACGCCTCGCCCACCGAAAGCTCTATGGGCAGCCTGCGGCCGTCCCGACGCAGCAGCGGGAAGGGTCTGGGGCCGACGTTCAGGATCCCGCTGTCGCCAAACTCCAGATAGCGCTCGATCTGTCCCTGGTGACTGCTGCGGAAGGGTTCTTCCATCAGCACGGTGATCGGGGTTCCGACCAGGTCGTCGGCCGCCCAGCCGGTCAGCCGTTCGGCCGCCCCGTTGGCTAGTTCGATCCGTCCGTCGGTGTCGATGACAATCACCGCGTCCGCCGCATGGCTGAGAATGGCCCGCAGCCGATCCTCGAGCGCCTCCAGGCGAAGCCGGCTCTCCAGGCGCTGGGTGACATCCTCGATGGTCAGGACGAGCCCCGCC
>JAHUZY010000369.1 GCA_019264505.1 Phenylobacterium sp.
CTGCAGCAGATCGCCACGCGGCCGGTGGAGGCCCGGGTGGCCAAGGATAACATCGCCTCGCTGAAGGTGCTGCAGCACGCCGGGTTCGTGATCCGCGGCCAGTCGGCGGCGTTCGCCCCCGGCCGCGGCGAAGAGGTCGAGGAATATGTGATGGTGCTGGAGCCCGAGCCGCTCGCCCAGGCGGGCTGAGCAGGGCGATCGTCACGCCATACCGCCGTCGCCCTTGGACTTGATCCGAGGGCCCATGCCCACCGGCCAATCGAGGTGTTCATGGATGGTCGGGTCAAGCCCGACCATGACGGTCAAAGGGGGCGGCTATCTCAGGACTGCATCGTCCAGCCCTCGACGCCCATGGCCGCCTGACGGCCGGCTTCGGAGCGAGTCGGGTGAGGATGGCTGGTGCGGGCGATATCCTCGCTGGCGGCCTTGAAGGTCATGGCCACGCAGTACTCGCCGATCATCTCGCCGGCCTGCGGCCCGACGATATGGACGCCGAGAATCTCGTCGGTCTTGGCGTCGGCCAGGATCTTGGCGAAGCCGTCCGTCTCGTGGTTGATCTTGGCGCGGCTGTTGGCGGTGAAGGGGAACTTGCCGACCTTGTAGGCCACGCCCGCCTCCTTCAGCTGCTCCTCGGTCTTGCCGACCCAGGCCACTTCCGGGGCGGTGTAGACCACGCTGGGGACCAGATTGTAGTCCACGTGGCCCGCCTTGCCGGCGATCAGCTCGATGCAGGCCACGGCGTCTTCCTCGGCCTTGTGGGCCAGCATGGGGCCGTGGATGGCGTCGCCGATGGCCCAGACGCCGGGCGCCGAGGTCTTGAAGTGATCGGTCTCGATGACGCCGCGCTTGTCGGTGGTGACGCCGACGCTCTCGAGCCCCAGACCCTCGGTGTAGGGGCGACGGCCGATGGCCACCAGGACGTAGTCGGCCTCCAGCGTCTCGGCCTCGCCGCCGGCCACCGGCTCGACGGTCAGCTTGACGCTGGACTTGGAGGTTTCCGCGCCCGTCACCTTGGCGCCCAGCTTGAAGACGATGCCCTGCTTGGTCAGGGACCGCTGGAAGGTCTTGGCGGTTTCAGTGTCCATGCCCGGCGTAATGCGGTCGAGGAACTCCACCACGGTCACCTCGGCGCCCAGGCGGCGCCAGACCGAGCCCAGCTCCAGGCCGATGATGCCGGCGCCGACCACGATCAGCTTCTTGGGCACTTCGGGCAGGGACAGCGCGCCGGTGGAATCGACGATCCGCTGCTGGTCGATCTCCACGCCCGGCAGCGGGGTGGGCTCCGAGCCGGTGGCGATGACGATATTCTTGGCTTCCAGCGTCTGGACCGAGCCGTCGGCGCCGGTGACCTCGACCTTGCCGGGGCCAGTGATCTTGCCGGCGCCCTTGATCCAGTCGGCCTTGTTCTTCTTGAACAGGAATTCGATGCCCTTGGTCAGCTGGGTCACCGAGTCGGCCTTCTGGGCCATCATCTGCGACAGGTTCAGCTTCGGCTTCACCTCAATGCCGAGGGTGGCGAATTCCTTGCCCATGGCCGCGTCATACAGCTCGGACGCATGCAGCAGGGCCTTGGACGGCATGCAGCCGACGTTCAGGCAGGTGCCCCCCAGGGTGTCGCGCTTTTCGACGCAGGCCACCTTGAGGCCGAGCTGGCCGGCGCGGATGGCCGCATTGTAGCCGCCGGGGCCGCCCCCGATGATGACGACGTCGTATTGGGACATGGGACTGCAATCCGTAGGTCAGAGGGTCTTAAAGCCGAAGGGGCGCGGTCCCCCGCGCCCCTGGCTGTCTTAGAGGTCCAGCAGCAGGCGCTGGGGATCTTCGATGGCGTCCTTGACCTTCACCAGGAAGGTCACCGCGCCCTGGCCGTCCACCACCCGGTGGTCGTAGGACAGCGCCAGATACATCATCGGCCGGATCACCACCTGGCCCTTCACAACCATCGGACGCTCCTGGATCTTGTGCATGCCCAGGATGCCCGACTGCGGGGCGTTCAGGATCGGCGTCGACATCAGCGAGCCATAGACCCCGCCGTTGGAGATGGTGAAGGTGCCGCCCTGCAGGTCGTCCAGGGCCAGCTGGCCGTCACGGGCCTTCTTGCCCATGGCGCCGATGGCCTTTTCCACACCAGCCAGGCTCATATCGTCGGCGTCACGGATGACCGGGACCACAAGGCCCTTCTCGGTGCCGACCGCGACGCCGATGTCGTAGTGGTTCTTGTAGATGATGTCCTGGCCGTCGATCTCGGCGTTGACGTCCGGCACCTGCTTCAGGGCCGCGATACAGGCCTTCACGAAGAAGCTCATGAAGCCCAGGCGGACTCCGTGGCGCTTCTCGAACACGTCCTTGTATTCGGTGCGCAGGGCCATGACCGCGCTCATGTCCACCTCGTTGAAGGTGGTGAGCATGGCGGCGTTGTTCTGCGCCTCCTTCAGGCGCCGGGCGATGGTCTGGCGCAGACGGGTCATGCGGACCCGCTCCTCGCGCTCATGCAGTTCGCGGGGCGCAGACGGGGCGGCGGCCGGCGCAGGCGCGCTGGCGCGGGACTCCAGGGCGGCGATGGCGTCGCCCTTGGTCACGCGGCCGTCCTTGCCGGACCCGCTCACCTTGGCGAGGTCGAGGCTGTTTTCCGCCGCGATCCGCTGAGCCGAGGGGGCGGCGGGCTTGGGGGCTTCTGATTTGGCCGGCGCCGGGGCCGGGGCGGCTTCCGCCTTGGGTTCAGGCTTGGCTTCGGCCTTGGGCGCCTCAGTCTTGGCCGGGGCGGCGGCCGCGCCGCCTTCGGACATCTTGCCCAGGACCGTACCCGGCTCGACCGTGTCACCTTCGCCGGCCAGGATCTCGCTCAGCACGCCGTCGGCGGGCGCGGCGACTTCCAGGCTGACCTTGTCGGTTTCCAGCTCGACCAGGATTTCGTCCTTACGGACGGCATCGCCCGCCTTCTTGGTCCAGCGCGCCACCGTCGCCTCGGTGACGGACTCGCCCAGGGCGGGGGTCATGATGTCGGCCATAGTGGTAGATTCCTGTTCTTATTCAGTTCTTTAGACGACGAACGACGCCCTAGGCGAAGGCTTCGTTGAGGAAGGTTTCAAGCTCGGCCAGGTGACGGCTCATCAGGCCAGCGGCCGTGGAGGCCGAAGCCGGGCGACCCACATAGCGGGCGCGGCGGGACTTCACGTCCAGGCGCTCAAGAGTCAGCTCAAGCCACGGATCGACGAAGGTCCAGCCGCCCATATTCTTCGGCTCTTCCTGGCACCAGACCAGTTCGGCGTCCTTGAACCGCTTCAGCTCGGCCGACAGGGACTTCACCGGCCAGGGATAGAACTGCTCCAGGCGCAGGATGTAGACGTCGTCGATCCCCTTGGCCTCCCGGGCCTCCAGCAGGTCGTAATAGACCTTGCCCGAGCAGAGGATCACCCGGCGGATCTTCTCGTCGGGGACGAGGGTGGTGGTGGTGTTTTCGCCCCGCTCGGCGTCATCCAGCAGCACCCGGTGGAAGGACGAGCCTTCCGACAGGTCGGTGAGCCGCGAGACAGCCTTCTTGTGCCGCAGGAGGCTCTTGGGCGTCATCAGGATCAGCGGCTTGCGGAATTCCCGCAGCAGCTGCCGGCGCAGGATGTGGAAATAGTTGGCCGGCGTGGTGCAGTTGGCCACCTGCATATTGTCCTCGGCGCAGGACTGCAGGAAGCGCTCAAGCCGGGCCGACGAGTGCTCCGGACCCTGACCCTCATAGCCGTGGGGCAGCAGCATCACGAGGCCGCTCATGCGCAGCCACTTGCGTTCGCCCGAGGAGATGAACTGGTCGATGACCACCTGGGCGCCGTTGGTGAAGTCCCCGAACTGGGCCTCCCAAAGGGTCAGCGTCCGGGGCTCGGCCAGGGAGAAGCCGTATTCAAAGCCCAGCACAGCCTCTTCCGACAGGGCCGAATCGAGCACCTCGAAGTGGGCCTGGTTGGGCGACAGATTGCGCAGGGGGAAGTAGGCGTCCTCGGTCTTCTGGTCGATCAGGGCCGAGTGGCGCTGGGTGAAGGTGCCGCGCACGCTGTCCTGGCCCGACAGGCGGACCGGATAGCCCTCGTCGAGCAGGGTGGCGAAGGCCAGGTGCTCGGCGGTGGCCCAGTCCAGGCCCTCGCCGCTCTCGATGGCCTCGCGGCGGGTCTGCAGCACCCGAGCGACGGTCTTGTGGACGTTGATCCGCTCCGGCGCCGCGGTGATCTTGCGGCCGAGGTCGAGCAGCTTCTGAAGAGGAACGGCGGTGTCCCCGCGGCGGTCCTCGGTGGTGGGCAGGGTCAGGCCCGACCACTTGCCGTCCAGCCAGTCGGCCTTGTTGGCCTTGTAGTCCTTGCCGGCGTCGAATTCCTTGTCGAGGAAGTCGGCGAATTCGGCGATCCAGGCGTCGACCTCCTCGGCGGTCACGACCTTCTCGTCGATCAGGCGCTTGGTGTAGATCTCCCGCGTCGACGGGTGGCCCTTGATCTTGGCGTACATCAGGGGCTGGGTCATCGTGGGGTCATCCCCCTCGTTGTGACCGAACCGGCGGTAGCAGAACATGTCGATGACCACGTCCTTGCCAAACTGCTGGCGGAACTCGGTGGCCACCTTGGCGGCGAAGACCACGGCCTCGGGGTCGTCCCCGTTCACGTGGAAGATCGGCGCCTCAACCATGAGGGCGACGTCGGAGGGATAGGGCGAGGACCGGCTGTTCTTCGGGCTGGTGGTGAAGCCGATCTGGTTGTTGACGATGAAGTGGATCGAGCCGCCCACCCCGTAGCCCTTGAGGCCCGACAGGGCGAAGCACTCGGCCACCACGCCCTGGCCGGCGAAGGCCGCGTCCCCGTGCAGCAGCAGGGGCAGCACATGGCTGCGGCCGGCGTCGGGATTTTCACGCAGGGTGAAGGCCTGCTTTGCCCTGGCCTTGCCGATCACCACCGGATTGACGATCTCCAGGTGGCTGGGATTGGCCGTCAGCGACAGGTGGACCGAATTGCCGTCGAACTCGCGGTCCGATGAGGCGCCCAGGTGATACTTGACGTCGCCCGAGCCCTCGATGTCCGTGGGCAGGGACGAGCCGCCCTGGAACTCATGGAAGATGACGCGGTAGGGCTTGCCCATCACCGCGGCCAGGACGTTCAGGCGGCCCCGGTGGGGCATGCCGAGCACGATATCGCGGACGCCGAGCGCCCCGCCGCGCTTGATGATCTGTTCCAGCGCCGGGACCATGGCCTCGCCGCCGTCCAGGCCGAAGCGCTTGGTGCCGGGGAAACGGCGGTGCAGGAAGCGTTCGAAGCCCTCGGCCTCGATCAGCTTCTTGAGGATCGCGACCTTCCCCTTGGGGGTGAAATCGATCTCCTTGTTGCGGCCCTCGATCCGCTCCTGCATCCAGGCCTTCTGGGTCGGATCGGAGATGTGCATGTACTGCACGCCGACATCGCCACAGTAGGTGCGGCGCAGGATGTCGAGGATCTCGCGGACCGTGGAGGTCTCCAGGCCCAGCACATAGTCCAGGAAGATCGGCCGGTCATAGTCTGACTCGGTGAAGCCGTAGGAGGCCGGGTCCAGCTCGCTGGCGTCGCCGGGCACGATGGCGATGCCCAGGGGGTCGAGATTGGCCCGCAGATGGCCGCGCATCCGGTAGGCCCGGATCATCATGATGGCGCGCAGGGAATCCAGGGTGGCGGCGCGCACCGCGTCCGTGGAGGCGGCGGGCGCGCGCTCGGCGACCTTCTTTTCGAGCTTGGCCTCGACCGCCGGCCAGAGGCCGTCCAGGGCTGAAAGCCAGTCGGGGCGGGCGGCCGGCGCGTCAGGCCTGACCCAGCCGGGCTTGGCGGCGGCGGCCTTGATCTCCTCGGCCCGCTCATGGAGCGAGGCGAAGAAGGCGCGCCACGAGGGCTCCACCGCGCCGGGATTCTCCGCCCACCGGGCGTAGAGATCTTCTACGAAGGCCCCATTGCCGCCATAGAGGAACGAGGTCTCGGCGAGCACCTCGTTAATCAGACCTGCGTCGTCCGCCATGCTTCCGCTTCCAGACGGTCCGCGAAGCTTCTTGGTGAGAGGAGCCGACGGCGGACCGCCATACGCTTGATTGTGTCAGGCGCCCTTGAGCACCTGGAGCAGGGTTTCGCCGAGTTTCGCCGGAGAAGGCGAGACGCGGATGCCCGCATCTTCCATCGCCGCGATCTTGTCCTCGGCGCCGCCCTTGCCGCCCGAAATGATTGCGCCCGCGTGACCCATCCGCCGCCCGGGGGGGGCGGTGCGTCCCGCGATGAATCCGACCATAGGCTTCTTCTTTGGTGAATTCTTGATGAATTCAGCCGCCGCTTCCTCGGCTGCGCCGCCGATCTCGCCGATCATGATGATCGACTCGGTCTCGTCGTCGTCGAGGAACATCTGAAGCACGTCGATGAACTCGGTGCCCTTGACCGGGTCGCCGCCGATGCCGACAGCGGTGGTCTGGCCCAAGCCCACCTGAGTGGTCTGAAACACAGCTTCGTAGGTAAGCGTGCCGGAGCGGGAGACAACACCCACCGAGCCGCGCTTGAAGATATTTCCCGGCATGATGCCGATCTTGCACTCATCCGGCGTCAGAACGCCGGGGCAGTTGGGGCCGATCAGGCGGGACTTGGAGCCCGACAGGGCGCGCTTGACCTTGACCATGTCGGCCACCGGGATGCCCTCGGTGATGCAGATGATCAGCGGGATTTCGGCCTGGATGGCTTCGAGGATCGAGTCCGCGGCGAACGGCGGCGGGACATAGATCACGCTGGCCTCGGCGCCGGTCTGATTGACCGCTTCGCTGACGGTGTCGAACACCGGCAGGCCGATATGGGTCGTGCCGCCCTTACCGGGCGTGACGCCGCCGACCATCTTGGTCCCGTAGGCCATGGCCTGTTCCGAGTGGAACGTGCCCTGGCTGCCGGTGATGCCCTGGCAGATGACGCGGGTTTCTTTTCCGATGAGGATGGACATTAAGCGGCTCCCCGAACGGCCTTGACGATCTTTTCCGCGCCGTCCGACAGATCATTGGCGGACACGACGTTCAGGCCGCTCTCGGCGATGATCTTCTTGCCGAGCTCGACATTGGTGCCTTCCAGGCGAACCACCAGGGGCACCTGCAGGCCGACTTCCTTCACGGCTTCGACCACGCCCTCGGCGATGATGTCGCAGCGCATGATGCCGCCGAAGATATTGACCAGGATCCCCTTCACGCTGGGATCGGCGGTGATGATCTTGAAGGCCGCGATGACCTTCTCCTTGGTGGCGCCGCCGCCCACGTCGAGGAAGTTGGCGGGCTCTGCGCCATAGAGCTTGATGATGTCCATGGTCGCCATGGCCAGGCCCGCGCCATTGACCATGCAGCCGATTTCACCATCCAGGGCGATGTAGGAGAGGTCGTACTTGGACGCCTCGATTTCCTTCTCGTCTTCCTCGGTGGTGTCGCGCAGCTCGACGATGTCGGGATGGCGGTACAGCGCGTTGCCGTCGAAGCTGACCTTGGCGTCCAGCACCCGCAGGTGATCGTCAGCGGTGACGATCAGCGGGTTGATCTCGAGCATCTCCATGTCCTTGGCGAGGAACGCCGCATAGAGCTGGCCGAGCAGGGTGGCGGCTTCCTTGGCCAGACCGCCGGTCAGGCCGAGCGACTTGGCCAGGTTCCGCCCGTGGTGCGGGAAGACGCCGGTGGCCGGGTCGATGGAGAAGCTGATGATCTTTTCAGGGGTCGAGGCGGCGACCTCTTCGATGTCCATGCCGCCTTCGGTGGAGGCGACCACCGAGACGCGGCTGGTGTCGCGGTCGACCAGCAGGGAGAGGTAGAGCTCCCGGGCGATGGCCGCCCCTTCCTCGATATAGAGGCGGTTGACCTGCTTGCCCTTGGGGCCCGTCTGGTGCGTCACCAGGACGCGGCCGAGCATCTCCTGGGCGTTGGTCTTCACCTCGTCGGCGGACTTGACCACCCGGACCCCGCCCTTGGCGTCGGGGCCGAGGCCTTCGAAGCGGCCCTTGCCGCGTCCGCCGGCGTGGATCTGGGATTTGACGACCCAGACCGGGCCTCCCAGCTTCGCGGCGGCCTGGGCGGCCTCTTCGACGGTATGGGCGGCGAAGCCGCGCGGAACCGCCACGCCGAACTCTGCGAGGACGGCTTTGGCTTGATGCTCGTGGATGTTCATGAGGCTGCGATTTGTCGCTGAAATCGTCTCGCCCGGACCGGCGAGTTCTCGGGCTTATAGGCGCCGCCTCCGAGCGTGGCAACCCGCTAACCCGACGTCACACCCCAACGAAAGTGACATGGGCGCCTCAGCCAAAGAATAGGGTCCACATGGTCCGGCCGGGAATGAAGGCGATGATCAGATTGACCGCAAAGGCGCCGTAGAACAGGCCCATCATCGCGCGTCGGTGACGGGCGACGTCGCGGCGCTTGGCCCAGATCACCGCCAGGGGCAGAATGATCAGGGTCCAGCCGGTGAAAAGATGGATCAACGACCAGCGCCCCTGGTTCAGGCTGGTGATGAACAGGGTGGAGACCGCCGTGGTCATGACCAGCGCCACCCACATCCAGCCGGCCGCCCGATGGAAGGTCCGCCCCTTGCGAGCGGTCATCAGCACCGCCCCCAGGACGAGCGCCGCCAGGGCCGTGTAGAGGTGGACTTTGACCACCGGCGAAAGCTTGGCCAGCACGGCGAAATCCGGGGCGTGGGGTCGGGCTGCGGCCAGCTCCCGCCCGATCGCCGGCCAGATCCCCCACATGGCGCCGGCCAGGATGAGGAAGACCACCCCCAGGCTCAGGGCGAAGCCGCGGCCGAAGGTCATGGCGCTCAGGGGGCTCAGGCGGGGCCGGCTGTCTTGCGGGGCGAGCGACATGGGGTATCTCCTTTTCATTGCGGCGGGGCCGCGATCTGAGCGGAGACAAGGCTTGGGACGGACGGGGGGCCAGCGGGGTTTCGTGGAATGACGTCCAGCCGTCGTGAAAAGACGCCCCCGTCTGCTGACGAAACGTCGACGGCGCGCCGGCCGCTGGCCTACGGACCCTATGAGGATCGGGCCGGCTGGCTCCGGGGCCTGGGCATCGCCCTGGCGGTGGGCGGTTTCCTCGCCCTGTCGGGCGCCTTCGCCGACGAAGACGCCTCCCTGGTCCGGCGGCTCGCCTACTGGCTGCCCATGATGGGGATCGGCGCCCTGTGGGGCGGGTTCATCGCCCGGGCCTTCTTTCCAGACCATGGGGACGAGGACCCGCCCCCCGAGGGGATGTGGCTCAACGGCCTGTGGGCGGCGCTGGCCATGGCCGTCCCCTTCACCGGTCTGGTGTGGACGGCGACCTGGCTGGCCTTCGGCCACCAGATCCCCTGGCGGGGCCTGCCCTATCTGTTCGGCAGCGTCTTTGTCCTGTCCCTGGCCATGACGGTGCTGAACACCCTGGTGGAGAGTCGCCGCCAGGCCATGCGCCGGCTCCGGGCCGCGCCGGCGCCCGTCAAGCCGGTCCGGTTCCTGGAGCGGTTGCCGCCGCGCCTGCGCGGGGCCGACCTCCACGCCATCGAGGCCGAGGACCACTATCTGCGCCTGCACACCTCCAAGGGCCAGGACCTGATCCTCATGCGGCTGGGGGATGCGATCGAGGAACTGCAGGGGCTGGAAGGCGCCCAGGTCCACCGGTCCTGGTGGGTGGCCCGCGCCGCCATCGCCGATGTGCGGCGGGGCGACGGCCGCGCGGTCCTGACGTTGGCCGGCGGGATCCAGGTCCCCGTCAGCCGCACCTATGCCCGCCTGCTACGCGAGGCGGGCTGGTAC
>JAHUZY010000372.1 GCA_019264505.1 Phenylobacterium sp.
CTTCAACGCCTCCAGCGCCACCTTGGCCTTAAAATCAGCCGTGTACCGCTTCCGCTTCCCAGTCATAACGTCCGTCCTTCATCGAGGTCGAACCTACCTTAGCCAACTGTCCGAATTTCCGGCGCCACCTCACTCTGACCGTTAGCCGCATTGGTTATCCTGAGGCAGGATGGACAGGTGGCGTCTTACCCTCAAGCGCCCTGGCGACCACGTTGGGTGACAGCACGTGTTGCGCATGAAGCTGGCTCATCTTGCGCCGCCGGCAGAAGCCACGAGCGACATGGCCGATGATAGTTTCTGCCCTTCAAACTTCAGCTCTGACGAAATCCGGACGTTCGTTTAGCCTGGCTGGCCACGTGCATGCATCAGCTGGCAGTCAAGCCGCCCATTTTGGTGGTCATGAGAGCTCGAGTCCGGCGGTGACCGCATCTAGCAGCGTCGCTCGGGTTGCGCGCCACTGATCGGCGATCGCATCATAGCTGGCGACTGGGACCTGCTGAGCCGCGCCAAGTTCTGTGAGTAATGCAAGCGACCGACTTCGTGCCTCAGGTCCTAGTTTACCGGCTGCGGCCAGATACCGTGCGAAGCTGCCGGCGATGCTCGGGTTTGCGGTCATGCTGATCCGTTCGGCGAACAGTGTCTCCACTGAGTGATCTGAGCGGAGCCGGTCGTCGATTGCGCGATTGGCGAAAGGCTGGGCATCGAACTGCGAGCGCCATTGCCGTGCCGTCATGCCCTCGACGACCTCACGGAACTGGGTGCCGTCTGCCTGTCTTGCCGCGAGGATGACTGCGAGTGCCCACTCGCCAAACTCGTGGCCCTGTCGGTTGCCATCGAATGGGCCGCGCAGCGACTCATCGTCGGGCGCGAAGATCGCGAGCGGCATCGCTCTCGCGACTAACGGAGCTGCCTTGAAACGCTCGACTAGACCTTCGCGTACTTGGGGCAGGTCTGGAAAATGCTCCTTAAGGATTGATGCGACTTCGGCGGAGATGACAACTTTGGCGTTTCCGCGGTCTCTGGAGTCGAGAACCTCCCAGCAATGATCAAGGAGCAGTTGGCTCCGTGGACGTTCGCCGGCCAGCGCGCGCAAAGTCTTGACGGTCTTAGGCAGCTCGCCCCGCTGAGCGAGCCCAAGAAAGGCCGCGCGCGCGGCATTCGAGGCGGAGGGGGCTTGGGACAGCACCTCGGCATACCGTTCACTGCGGCCACGCGAGTTGAGGCGGTCGACCAGGCTGTCCCCGAATGCCGCTTCAAAAGACCCAAACTTCTCGCACACGACGCGCTCGACGGCGGCAATCCCTTCTGTGAAGCCCCCCGTCTCGAGGTCGATTGGCTTACCGCGCTCCTTGAGCGCCGCCAGCGCATCAAGCGCGTCAATCGTCGCGAGGCCGGCAAGGGCAACAGCGCGCACCGATTGGTAATCGGGGCCTACCGAGGTCGCTGCATTGAGCAGCATGTCACGAAAGGCGTCGCGGTCCTGCATCGGCAGCGCCCGACCGTGCGCGACAACCATGCGTGCTCGAAGGTCGGGATCGGTTTCTGCCATTGCGCCTGCTAGCGCAGTCTCAAGTGAGGTGCCGGGTGCGCCTGCGGACGCGGCCTCGACGATCTGGGCACGCAGCTCGACCGGAAGCGGAACAACCATGCCGAAAAGCGCAGACGCAAACTCCGGATTGTCGGGATAAGCTTCCGCAATCGCCGCACTAGGGCCATCAGGTTCGCCGACACGCTGAAGTGCTAGGGCACGGACCTTCGGGTGGGTGCCGAATGCCCGAAACAGCGGGTAGGCATGATCGTACAAGGGTGCCATCGCTTGACCGCGGTCGAGCAACGCCTCGACCGCAGCGTCATCCGTCCCGTCGCATCCGCAAGCTTCTAGGCCGATGGCAAGCAGGTCCGGTCGGATCCTCGGGTGAGCAGCCATCCGGATCAGGCGATCGCGCGCCTCCTTCTTGTCGGAGAGTATTTCGGGCAGCGCCGATGCCAGCTCGAGAAGATTGGCATCGTCCAGTTGGGCCAATTTGGCGAACGCCGATTCCACTAGCGGATGCTCGCGGCCCCAGCCCGAGAGCAGTGCACTGACCGCCCAATAACGATCCATGTTTTTGGACTCGCCGAGCATGCCGACCAGCATCTCACCGACATCCAGATCGGCGGCATAGGGGACATAATTCGGCAGCTTGTGCATATTTATCAGGCGGTGGCGCGGATTGAGCCAATAGGCATTTGCCGCCCTTCGGATCTCAGGATCCGCTTCGGCAAAGCGCCCGACCTGCGACCAGATACGATCCTCGCGTCCCATCACGTTGAACGGAAACTCCTCGTCCAATTGTCGCAGGATCCAGGCGCGAACATCGTCCCGCTCCACGGGGGATTCCATGAGATAGGAGGCGGCGACGCTATGCTCCCACGGCGAGTTATATTGGTCGTTCTGCGCGGCGAGCGCGCCGCTGATGAGTCTGTCGTCTCCAGGCCAATATTTGAGGAGTAGCGCTTCGGCGAGGTCACGGTGCGGATAGGACGCTGCCGACCAGAAGTTGGTCGCCTGCAGCGCTGCGTCGCGCATCGCGTCCGTCACCGCTCCTCGTTCTGCCAGACCAAGGATTCCGGCCAGTCGGAGGTCGATCGCCTGAGACGCCCACGCCGACTCGAACAGCGGCCCTGCGTCGGGCGCCCCAGGCCC
>JAHUZY010000381.1 GCA_019264505.1 Phenylobacterium sp.
CCCGAGGGCTGGCCCGACGAGGCGGCCGCCTGGGCGACGCCGGACGGAATCATCAAGCGGCTGGTCTGGACGCAGGACTACGCCCCCCGCGCCATCGGCGCCGCCGATCCCTCGAAGATCGCCGTAGAGGCCCTGGGCGCCCGGCTTTCGCCAGCGACCGCCACGGCGGTGGCCCGCGCGGAATCCCGCGGCGAAGGCCTCGCCCTCCTGCTCATGAGCCCGGAGTTTCAGCGCCGATGACCTCCTCCGCCCCGGTCTTTGCTCCCCCGCCCCTGTCTCGGCGCCGCCTGTTGGCCGCTGGCGCTGGTCTTGGCCTTGGTCTTCAGATGTGGGGCGCCCGCGCCCTGGCCGCCCCACAGCGTCGGAAGTTCGTGCTGGTGATCCTGCGCGGGGCGGCCGACGGCCTGTCGATCACCCCTCCGGTGGGGGACCGCGCCTACGCGCCCTTGCGCCGTGAACTCGCCATCACCGAGGCGGCCCTGCCCCTGGACGGCGACTTCGGCCTGCATCCGGAGCTGAAGACCGTTCACCGCCTGATCGGCGCGGGCCAGGGGCGGTTCGCCCCGGCCGTCGCCATGCCCGCAGCTGGCCGGTCGCATTTCGAGGCGCAGGACCGCCTGGAGGCCGCGGCCGGAAGCGATGTGAGCTCCGGCTGGCTGAACCGCGCCATGGCCAGTCTGGGGCGTGGCGCGCCGGTAGAGGGTCTCTCCGTTGGGCCCGTGGCGCCCCTGGTGCTGCGCGGCCAGGTGGCGACCTCCTCCTGGTCCCCCGGGCGGGCCGTGGAGACGGCGGCGCGGCTGCCCATGTTGGTCCAGGACCTCTATGCCGATGATCCACTGCTCGGACCCGCCCTGGCCCGGGGGCTGAAGACCGAGGTCCTGGCCCAGGCCAATCTCGCCAGGCTGGCGGTGGACACCGCCGATACGCCCGAAGCGCCGAACGCCGCCCGGCTGAGCCGCACCCTGCAGGGCGACAGCCGGGAGGCCGCCACCCGCCTGGGCGACGCCGTGGCCGGCTTCATGCGAGAGGAAACCGGCGCCGACGTGGTCGCCATCTCCCTGGACGGCTTCGACACTCACGCCAACCAGGCCGGCGCCCTCTCGCGCCGGCTGGCCTATCTCGACGCCCTGATCGGAGGCCTGCAAGGCGGGCTCGGCCAGGGCTGGGGCGAGACCGTGGTGCTGGTGGTGACGGAATTTGGCCGGACCGCGAGGGTGAACGGGACGCTCGGCACCGACCATGGGACGGCGTCCACCGCGCTCTTGCTGGGCGGCGGGCTGAAGCCCGGCGGCATCATCGGCGACTGGCCGACCCTGAAGGAAGCCCGCCTGTTCGAGAACCGCGATCTCGCTCCCACCGCCGACCTGCGCAGCCTGTTCAAGGGCGTGCTGGCCGAACACATGGGCGTCGATCGCCGGGCGCTGGACACCACGATCTTCCCCGACAGCGCGAAGGCGCCGCCAATCCTCGGCCTCGTCTAGCGCCGCTTGCGGCCGAAGGGCTCGGGATCGGCCTCGTGCTCGTCGAAGCCGAAGCGGGCGAAGCCGGCCTTCATTTCCGGGCTGAGGGGCGCCTCGAGGATCAGCATCCCGCTGGAGGGGTGCGGCAGGGTCAGCCGCCGGGCGTGCAGCTGAAGTTTGAGCTGTCCCGACAGCTGGGCCGAGGCCTCGTCGCCATACTTGGGATCCCCAAGGATCGGGTGGCCCATGGCCTTCATATGGGCGCGCAGCTGGTGGGTGCGGCCGGTGTGGGGGCGCAGGGCCATCCAGGCGGCCCGGGGGCCCGCCCGGCTGATGGTGACGAACTCCGTTTCGGCGGGATCGGCTTCCTTGTCGCCCTTCTCGGCCGGCACGATCATCTCACGGTCGCCGACGCCGCGCTTGATCAGGGGCAGGTCCAGCACACCTTCAGTGGGACGCGGATTGCCCATGACCAGGGCCCAGTAGGTCTTCTGCGCCTTACGCCTTGCAAAGGCGCCGGCGAGCTTGGCCGCCGCCGACGGGGTCTTGCCCAGCACCAGGACGCCGGAGGTGTCACGGTCCAGGCGATGGACGAGCCTCGGCCGCGACAGCCCTTCGCCCCAGGCGCCCAGCAGGCGGTCCACATGGCTGTTGGTCTTGGTGCCCCCCTGAACGGCCAGGCCCGAAGGCTTGTTGAGGACCAGCACCTCCTCGTCCTCATAGATGACGAGGCCCTTCACTAAGGCCACGTCCCGAGGATGCAGCTCGACGGCCTTGCGGCTGTCGCCCTTGGCCGGCGCGTCCGGCAGGGGCGGCACGCGGACGGTTTCACCGCCTTCCAGCCGGGTGTCGGGCTTGGCGCGGGCGCCGTCGATCCGCACCTGGCCCGAGCGGATCAGCTTGTGCAGCTGGCCCTGGGTCAGGTGGGGCCAGCGCCGGCGGAACCAGCGGTCCAGGCGCACCCCGCCCTCGGCGGGATCGACCACCATGTTGCGGACCTCACGCATCAGGCGAACCTGCGCATGAACAACAGGCCTGCGAACAGGGCGGCGATTGAAAGGACCACCGAGACCAGCACATAGGCCAGGGCCTCGCCATAGGCGCGGCGCTCGATCATCAGGACGGTCTCCAGGGAAAAGGCGGAAAAGGTGGTGAAGCCCCCCAGCAGGCCGACGCCCAGCAGCAGGCGCAGGCGTTCCTGCTCGCCGCCGCCGCGCAGGGCCAGCCAGCCCACCAGCAGGCCCATCAGCATGCCGCCGGAGACGTTGGCGATGAAGGTTCCGGCCGGCCAGGACATGCCAAGCCGGTTTAGGCTGACCACGCCCAGCAGGTAGCGCGCCACCGCGCCGACCCCGCCGCCGATGGCGACCAGAAAGAGCTTTTCCATGGCCCCTTATGCAAGCGGAGCCTCGATCCCGCCAAGCGCCGATTGGCGCTTAGAGGGTCAGACGCGGGGTCGCAGGGTCTCCTGTACGCCGCGGGCCTCATAGGCGTTGGGGTCCGGCGGCCGCTGGCCGCGGCCCATGACCACTTCCAGGCTCTGGATCGCCGAAGGCCCGCCCCCCAGCGACATGCTGGTGCCGACCCCGACCCCGATGGCCGTCCGGCCGCCATAGGAGCCCCCCCCGGTGCCCAGGGACAGGCGTGGTCCGCCGCCGGGCCGCCCGGATGTGGCGCGATCGGTGATCTGGAACCAGTCATAGCCTTGGGCGAGGGTGAGCTCGGCGGCGCGCAGCAGCGCATAGTCGGCCACCTGTTGCGGGGGCGCGCCGGGTCCGCCCTGATAGGTGACGCGGAAGCGTCCGGGTTCGATCTGATACTCCGAATAGCCCGCCCCCCGGGGACCATAGGCGGGGCCATAGGGTGAGGCGGCCATGGCGCACCCGCCGAGGACCGCGCAGACAGACAGACAGGCGAAAAGGCGCTTCATGCGGCCATAACGTGCCGCGACGGACCGCTGTTCCGCAACAGCTTCAATAGGTCGGCGTCGCAAGGCCAAGGCCTGCGCAAAAGGCGCTCATGTCGGACGGCGGCGGGGCGGTGATGCGCAGGCGTTCGCCGCCGGCCAGGGGGACGTCCAGGGCCACGGCGTGCAGCATCAGCCGTGAACAGGTCCGCCCGCCAAGGCTCAGCGCGCCGCCATAGCGGACATCGCCGGCGATCGGCCGGCCGATGGAGGCCATATGGACCCGCAGCTGGTGCATCCGCCCGGTCTTCGGGGAAAGCTCCACCAGGGCGGCCGTCGCGGTAGCGCTCAGGGTCCGGTAGCGGCTCTGGGCGGTTTCGGCGCCGTCGGCGTCGGCGGGGCAGATACGCATATAGGCTTCGCGCCCGATCTCTTCACGACGCATGGGCTTGTCGATCAGGCCTTCCCGGGGCTCGGGCGCGCCGGGCGCCACCACGGCCAGATAGGTCTTGCCGAACCGCCGGGCCATCATCGCCTTGCCCAGCGCCGAGGCGGCGGGCTTGGTCTTGGCCGTCAGGATGACGCCGGAGGTGTCCCGGTCCAGGCGGTGGATCAGCCGTGGCCGCGCCTTGCCCGGCTTGGCGAAGGCGAACAGCAGTTCGTCCAGGGTGTGGACCTGGCCGCGCCCCCCCTGGCTCGACAGACCCGAGGGCTTGTTGAGGGCCAGCAGGTCGGCGTCCTCATAGATCACCATGGAACGGACCCAGGCGATCTCTTCAGTGGACAGCTGAATCTCTCGTGCAGGCGCCTTTTCAGCGCGCGCCGTCGGGGCGCGGCTCATCCTTGCGATTTCCGGGCGCGCAGCTCAGCCCAGCGGTCCAGGCGGGCCTTGATCGGCCCCTCGGCGCCCTCCCCCTTCGGGCGGTAGAAGACCGGGCGCTCCATCTCGTCGGGGAAGTAGTTCTGGCCGGAGAAGCCTTCCTCGGTGTCGTGGTCGTAGGCGTAGCCCTTGCCATAGCCCAGGTCGCGCATCAGTCGGGTCGGCGCATTGCGGATATGGGCCGGCGGCATGAGGGAGCCGGTGTCCTTGGCCGCCTTTTGGGCTGCCTTGAACGCCACATAGACGGCGTTGGACTTGGGCGCGGTGGCCAGATGCACCACGAGCTGGGCCAGCGCGATCTCACCCTCGGGGCTGCCCAGGAAGTCGTAGGTGTCCTTGGCCGCATTGGCGAGGACGAGCGCCATGGGGTCGGCCGCGCCGATGTCCTCGGCCGCGGTGCGGATCAGGCGCCTGGCCAGATAGAGCGGGTCCTCCCCGCCCCCCAGCATGCGGGCCAGCCAATAGAGGGCGGCGTCCGGGTCCGAGCCGCGGATCGACTTATGCAGGGCGGAGATGAGGTTGTAGTGCTCCTCCCGGTCCTTGTCGTAGGCCGGGCTGCGCTTCTGCAGGATGGCGCCCAGCTCCTTGGTGGACAGAGCCTTGGCCGTGCCGATGTTGAACAGGGTCTCAGCCAGCGTCAGCAGGTAGCGGCCGTCCCCGTCGGCCAGGGCCACCAGGGCCTGACGGGCCTCGGGCTCCAGCGGCAGGGCGCGGCCCTCGAAGGCCTCGGCCTTAGCCAACAGAGTGGTGAGCGCCTCGTCATCCAGGCGCTTGAGCACGAAGACCTGGCAGCGCGACAGAAGCGCTCCGTTCAATTCGAAGGACGGGTTTTCGGTGGTGGCGCCCACCAGGGTGACGATCCCCTCCTCCACGAACGGCAGGAAGCCGTCCTGCTGGGCGCGGTTGAAGCGGTGGATCTCATCGACGAACAACAGGGTCGATTGGCCAGCCAGTCGCCGCGCCCGGGCCTGCTCGAAGGCCTTCTTCAGGTCGGCCACGCCGGTGAAGACCGCCGAAAGCTGCTGGAACTCATAGCCCGCCGCCTTGGCCAGCAGCCGCGCGATCGTCGTCTTGCCAGTGCCCGGCGGCCCCCACAGGATCATGGAGGCCAGACGGTGGGCCTGGGCCATGCGGCCGATGGGGCCGTCCCCCCCCAGCAGATGGTCCTGTCCCACCACTTCGCCAAGGGTCTGCGGACGCAGGCGATCAGCCAGCGGCGAGGGCGCGTGCGGGGTCAGCCCAGCGGCTTCGAAGAGATCGGCCATCGGCGACTCATAGCAAATGCAAGGCGTGCTCGCCGCAACCACTTGGGGGCAGGCTCAACAGGCCGATGAGCCGAGCCGAGTCCGCTTTCGGGCCGGGCACGTCATCAAGCGAGCCGGCGTCTGACGGCCGTACCACGCTAGGTTTCTGACACCACCTCCGACAATGCGAACTGGACTGCAGCGCTTAACTAAGGTCGTCTCCGCTGATGGGCGGCGAGATCATCTTCCTCATCCCGGCGGTGCTCGGTTTCGCTGCTGTCGCGACGCTCGGCGGTACGCTCGTGCTCTGGCTGGTCTGGCTCGGAGCCCACCGATGGGGTCCTCTCTCACGGCGAACGGGATCGTCGCGCTTTCCGGTCGGCGTGGCTGCTTCGGTACTGCTTGTGATCTCATTGCCTGTCGGCTGCATACGAGCCTGCCAGCCCGTCCCCCAGCCCGAAAGCGCCAGGACAGTGGCTGCCTTCGAGGTGCCGCTGACCACGGCGGTCGACCGGGCCGACTTCCTGACTATCCTCGCCGCTGATGCGGCGGCTGAGGGTCTCGACGTCAAGGTTGAGACGGCGGAGGAAATGGAGCGCCGTGCGGAGATTTCGCCCATCGTCCGCGGCTCGATCCATGCCATCGTCTACCGCGCCGGTGATATCCGCCAAATCGAGGCTCGAGTCTCAGATCAGTTTCAACTCGGTCATGTGTGGATATCCTTCAGGCAAGGGGAAGACGTGGCATTGGCGCGGCGCTTCCGCGAACGGGTGATGGCACGGACCATTGAGCGCTGGCCGGAGACACTGAGTGTGCCGGTCGCCCAGACAGGCGCACTCCCGCTTAAAGAGGACTTGGTCCGGGGCGACCACGGCTATGAGATCGACCCTGCCAAATTGGCGGGATACGTTTGCGGGACCGCTCCCGGTAACGCGCGCCCGTCAGCCTGCGACTAGGCGAACTGCCGTTCCGCCCATCGCAGGCATTGAGAACGTCGGCTTACGGGAAGCCCCGGGGAGCGACAGCCGCCTCTCCTAGAGACGGAAGTTGGCGGTCACCGGCTGGCCGTTGCGCTGGATGGTCACCTGCCAGGCGCCGGCTTCAGCGCCGGCCGTGGCCGCGGCGGTCAGGTCGCGGACCGTGCGGATCTCTCGCCCATTGACGCTCCGGATCATGTCGCCGGGACGCAGGCCGGCGTTCATGGAGAAGCCGCGGCCGACGCGGATCACCATGACCCCTGGTCCCTGGAAGGGATCGACGCCGAGTTCGTCGGCTAGGGCTGGCGACAGATTGACCACGGTGGCGCCGTCGAAGGGATTGCGGCCGCTGAGCACCTGCTCGTCGCGGGCCGGCGTGGCGGGCGGGGCCTCGGCGCGCAGGTTGAGCGTGGCGGTGGTTCCGTTCTCGCGACGGACGCCCAGGCGCAGGGTCTCGCCCAGCCGCCTTGTGCCGACCGCATAGTTCAGGCCGCCCACATCGCTGACCGCCTGGTCATCGACGCTGAGGATCACGTCGCCCTGGCGCAGGCCCGCGCGCGCCGCCGCGCCCCCAGCCCAGATGTCGGCCACCAGCACCCCTTGCGGCGCGCTCATGCCGATGGAGCGGGCGATTTCGGCGGTGACGGTCTGGGTGCGTGCGCCCAGCCAGGGGCGCTCCACCCGCTGGCCGCCGCCGACGGCGGTCTCGACCACCCGCTTGACCATGGCCGCAGGCATGGCGAAGCCCACCCCGCTGGAGGTGCCCGAACGGGAGACGATGAAGCTGTTGATGCCGATCAGGTCGCCGTCCATGTCCACCAGGGCGCCGCCGGAATTGCCGGGATTGATGGCCGCGTCGGTCTGGATGTAGCTGGCGGCTGCATCCCCGCTGGGATCGGCGGTGCGGTTCAGCGCCGAGATGATGCCGTTGGTCACCGTCTGGCCCACCCCGAACGGATTGCCGATGGCCAGGACCAGGTCGCCCACCTCGGCGTCGGTGGAATCATCGATGGCCAAGACCGGCAGGCGCTCTTCGCCCAGGTCGATCTTCAGGACGGCGAGGTCCGTGCGCTCATCGGCCAGCAGCAGCTTGGCGGGAAACTCACGGCGGTCGGCCAGGGCGACGATGATCTCCTGGCCGCCGGCCACCACGTGGTTGTTGGTGACGATCACCCCATCAGCGCGGACGATGACGCCCGAGCCCAGGGAGCCTTCCATCCGGCCCCGCGGCGCGCCCATGCCAAACAGGTCCCAGAAGGGATCGGCCTGACGGCGCACGACCCGGCGGGCCGAGATGTTGACCACGGCGGGCGCAGCCTTCTTCACCACAGGGGCGAAGGAGGTCTTCATGTCTGCGGCGGTCTCCGGCGGGGACCGCGTCGGCTGGGCGAGCGCGGGCTGAGCCTCGCTGCGGCTGGCGGGATCGGTGCAGGCGGCCAGAAGGACCAGGGCCGGAAGGAGCAGACGTACGGCGCGCATGGAAACTCCGTGGGACAGTCGGACCTCGCCGTTTGGCGAAGCTTTCGGGCGCAATGATGACGCGGCCTATAGCACAGGCCTGGCTCAGGCGGCCGCGGGCGCCGTGGCGGGCGGCCGTGCGACCCGGGTCCCGAGGATCAGGGCGACCACCAGCAGGGCCGAGGCCAGATAGATGGCCAGGCCCGGCGCCTGGAGCTGGTCGGCATGGCGGATCGACCAGGCGAAGGTCAGGCCGAACAGGGCCGGCCCGACCATGGAGGCGATGCCCTGCAGGCTCTGATTGGCGCCCTGCAGCTGGCCCTGCTGGTCGGGCGCGACCCTGCGGGTCATCAGGCCCTGGAGCCCCGGCATCAGGAAGTTCATCAGGGCGAAGACCGGCACGCCGGCCAGATAGAGCAGGCCCGTGGGCGCAAAGCCGTACCAGGCGAAACCGATCGCCCCGGCCGCCGCCCCCAGCATCAGGGCGCCGCGCTCGCCGATGCGGGCGACGACCGGGCCGACGAGCAGAGTCTGGACGACGACGCCCGCCACCCCAGTGGCCATCATGGCCAGCCCCATGGTCGAGGGGCTCCAGCCATAGCGATAGCCGGTATAGAGCACGAAGATGGCCGGCAGCACCGTATGGGCAAGCTGGAACAGCAGGCCAATCGTCGCCAGGCCCAGCAGGTCGGGGTGAGAGCGCAGCAGGCGAAGCGAGCCAAGCGGGTTGGCCCTGGCGAGATCGAAGCTCTTGGTGCGCCGCTCCGGCGGCAGGGATTCCGGCAGGACGAACAGGCCATAGAGCCCGTTCACCAGGGCGAGGCCCGCGGCCACATAGAAGGGCAGCCGCAGGTCGATATCGCCCAGGGCGCCGCCGACGGCCGGGCCGATCAGAAAGCCGAACGAGAAGGCCGAGCCCATCCAGCCAAAAGCCTTGGCCCGACCCTCTGGCGGCGTGACGTCGGCCACATAGGCGCCGGCCGTAGCGAAACTGGCCGCCGTCATGCCGTTGAGGATACGCCCCACCAGCAGCCACATGAGGTTGGGGGCGACCGCGATGATGACGAAGTCCAGCGCCAGGCCGAAGATGGAGACGAGCAGCACCGGCCGCCGGCCGATCCGGTCCGACAGAAGGCCGAGGAGTGGCCCGCAGATGAACTGCATGGCGCCCCAGGTCACGGCGAAGACGACGTTCCATTCGGCGGCCTGGGCGGTGTCGCCGCCGGTGAAGGCCTTGATGAGGTTGGGCAGGACCGGGATGATCAGGCCAAACGAGATGCTGTTCATCAGCGCGGTGGCGAAGATGAAGCCAAAGGCCGCCCGTCCGCCGCGCCGCGGGCCGCCGTCCACGCCCTCGCCGATCACCGCCATCTCACGCTCCCCCCGGACCCTCTAGAAACAAAAGCGGAACGATCCCTACGCCTGAGCGGCGTGGTCGTCCAGGCTCGCCAGTTGCGCCCGCCACCACTCGCCCAGACGCATCTGCAGCGCCTGGTCGGGGAAACCATGCCGCGCCGCGCTCTCGGCGGGAACCCGCGTGAAGCCGCGATGCTCGATGCTGACCCGGGTTTCCTGACCCACCGGCTCGAACCGCGCTTCCACCTCGGTGTGAAGATCGGGCGGGAAGCTAGCCTGGCGCCAGGAGAAGACCAGCTGGTGGGGCGGCGCCCAGGTCACGATCCGGCCGATCTCGAAGACCTTGCCATTGGCCAGCGTCTCGGTCAGGCGGCCGCCCTCCCCGGCCTCGAAGGCCAGGCGTCCGGGCGCACGCGGCGTGGTCTGGAAGAGCGGGCTTGGCCGCCACCACTGGCCGATCTCATCGACAAAGGCCTGAAAAGCGCGTTCGGGCGAGGCCCTCACCCGCAGCGCCACAAAGACCTTGGACGTCATGCGTCTGCGTCCAGATGCGTCTTGAAGGCCTCAAGCTGAGCGCTCCACATCGCCTCGCTCTCCTGCAGCCAGGTCATCAGCTCCGACATGGGTTCGTGGCGCAGGGCGTAGATCCGGACCCGGGCGTCAAAACCGGGGTGGGAGTCCTCCACCAGGCCGCTCTCGCGCAAGGTCTTGAGGTGGCGGCTCATGGCCGGGGCCGACAGGCCCACGGCGCGGGCCAGGTCGCCTGCGGGGCGGGGTCCTGCCCTC
>JAHUZY010000027.1 GCA_019264505.1 Phenylobacterium sp.
CCAGAACCCGCGGTCCGGCCAGACCCCGGATCACCGGCCGGCTGGCGCCCGGACCAAAGAAGCTGGAGCGCACGCCGGGCAGGTCGCTGAGCGCCTCGCCCAGGCCCCCGGCGTTGGCGGTGTCCAGGTCGTCCCGGTTGAGGACGTCGACGCCGGTCGTCACCGAGTCGAGGGAGACCACAAAGGGCGCGGCCGTCACCACCACCTCTGAGATCTCATTTCCGCGGCCCGAGGTCTGGCCCAGGGCCGGACCTGCTGCGACCAGAAGGCCGGCGGAGGCGAGAAGGAGAGATTTGCGCATGGGGTCGACCTGATCTGGAAACGGAACCAATGCGTTATGAAATAACATAACCCGCCGTCAAGCTGGTTGCGCTGAATTTGCGGAATGATTAGCTGCTGTGCATGGGAGTCGATTGCCACCACACCGAAAGTGCGCAGCCTGGTCTGGAGGGCGCAGCCCTGGCGAGCGCCGTGGCGGCCGCCGAGAGCAAGTGCGAGCGCACGCGGGAACGGCTGACCCCCCCGCGCCGGCGCGTCCTGGAGCGGCTGCTGGAGGCTGATGGGCCGATGAAGGCCTACGACCTGATCGCCGCCTACGGCCAGGACGGGGAGCCGGCCAAGCCGCCGACAGTCTATCGGGCCCTGGAATTCCTTGAGCGCCTGGGCTTCGCCCACCGCATCGAGAGCCTGAACGCCTATGTCCCCTGCCGGATGGAGGGGACCAGCCACCGGGCGGCCTTCCTGATCTGCGAATGCTGCGGCACGGCCGAGGAATTCGAGCCCGACTTCGCCCCGCAGTTCGCCGCCGCCGAGGCCGCGGGCTACGCCGTGCGGACAGTGACTCTGGAGGCGCGCGGCCTCTGCCCGGCCTGCAAGGGCGGGGCCTAGAGATTTGCCACCTAGCGTGGGGCCGATAAGGCCTTAAGCTGACGCGGCGACATCCAACCCCGTCGCGCTCACCCCTTCCAGGTCCATGCTTCTCATCTCAATCGTCGCCGTGCTGCTCCTTCTGGTGCTCAACGGCCTGTTCGCCATGTCCGAACTGGCGGTCGTCTCCGCCCGCCGGGGCAAGTTGCAGGGCCGGGCCGACCGGGGGGACAAGGGCGCCGCCGCGGCCCTGCGCCTGGCTGACCATCCGACGCGGTTTCTGTCCTCGGTCCAGGTCGGCATCACGCTCATCGGCATCCTCGCCGGCGCGTTTGGCCAGGCGACCATCGCCGCCGAGCTGGACCTGATCCTGGAGACCTTTGGCCCCCTGGCGCCCTATTCCGAGGCCCTGTCCACGGGCCTGGTCGTCATCACCCTGACCTATCTGTCGCTGATCGTCGGCGAGCTGGTCCCCAAGCGGCTAGCCCTGATCTTCCCGGAAACCATGGCCGCCCTGGCCGCCCGGCCGCTCACCTTGCTGGCGGTGGCCATGGGCCCCTTCATCACCCTCCTGACCACCTCGACGGCCGGGGTGCTGCGGCTGATGGGGGTTCGTGACGCCCAGGGCGAAGCCATGAGCCACGAGGATGTGGAGATGGCCCTGGCCGAAGGCGCCCGCGCGGGCCTCATCGAGCCGGCCGAGCAGCAGATCATGACCGAGGTCATGCGCCTGGGCGACCGTCCGGTCCGCGCAGCCATGACGCCGCGGCGGGACGTCTATTGGGTCTCCCTGGCCGACAGCCCTGAGAAGATCCGTGAGGAGGTCCGCAGCTGCCCCTATTCGCGGATCGTCGTCTGCCGCGAGCAGGACATCGATGATCCCCTGGGCGTGCTGCACAAGAAGGATGTGGCCGACCTGCTGATGGACGACGCGGTCTTCGACCTCGAACCCCTGATCCACACGCCCCTGTTCATCCCCGACACCACCTCGATCCTCCGGGCCCTGGAGCAGTTCAAGAAGACCACCACCCACATGGCCTTCGTGGTCGACGAGTTCGGCAATCTGGAAGGGGTGATCACGCCCATCGACCTTCTGGAGATGATCGCCGGCGACTTCCCTGAGGCCCACGACGCCCCGGCCCCGCTGATCCTGGAGCGGGCCGACGGGTCCTTCCTGGTGGATGGGCGGGCCGACCTGATGGACCTGGGCGACCGCCTGGGGGAGAGCTTCGAGGAGACCGAAGGCTTCCACACCGCCGCGGGCCTGGTGCTGCATCGCCTGGGGCGAATCCCCACCGAGGGCGACACCGCCGTCATTCGCCGCTACCGGGTCGAGATCATGGACATGGACGAGCGCCGGATCGACAAGCTGCTCTTCACCCGGCTTGAGGGCGATGCTGAAGATCAATGAGACCCTGGCCATCGACGAGGACGAGATCACCCTGCGTTTCGTCCGCGCCTCGGGCCCCGGGGGACAGAACGTCAACAAGGTCTCCACCGCCGTGGAGCTGCGCTTCGACGTCTGGAACTCCCCCACCCTACCCGAACCGGTCCGCGCCCGGCTGTCCCGGCTGGCGGGACGGCGGCTGACGCAGGAAGGGGTGCTGGTCCTGCTGGCCGAGCGGTTCCGCACCCAGGAACGCAACCGCGCTGATGCGCAGGACCGCCTGGTCGAGCTGATCGCCAAGGCGGCCGAGC
Organism: Phenylobacterium sp.; assembly: GCA_019264505.1. GTDB lineage: Bacteria > Pseudomonadota > Alphaproteobacteria > Caulobacterales > Caulobacteraceae > Phenylobacterium. Next base: position 2,566 of record JAHUZY010000027.1, read on the forward strand.
CCCCGCCGCCACCGCGGAAGAAGACCCGGCCGACCCTGGCCTCCAAGAAGCGGCGGCTGGAGAGCAAGACCCGTCGGGCGGTGGTCAAGGCGGGCCGTGGGCGTCCTGGCGGCGACGACTAGGCGTCAGCTGCGGCCCCGTGACGCATCAAGTGTTGGCTTCTGTCACAGTCCTTAATTATGGTCGCCCCATGTCCAAGCTCCGTCTTCTGGCGATCTCCGCCACGCTCGCCCTGGCTACGGCCTGCGCGCCCACCATGGGTCCGCCCCCGCCGCCACCTGGCATGGGGGCGCCGTCGCCCACCGTCTTCCGGCAGGAGGACTTCTCCTGGTCGGCGGTTCCTGGCCGCAACACCATCGATGGCCGGCTGACCTATCGCCAGGGCGCGACCCGCTACACCTGCTCGGGCGCTGGCGTCGTGCTGACGCCGGAGACCCCCTGGACCCGCCGGCGGATGACCATCCTCTATTCGTCGCCGGAAGCCGCCGCCCTGCCGGCTGACGAGGTCCGCGCCCGGACTCCCTCGGCGCCCAATGACGACTACTCCTCCTTCGTGCGCCGCAGCACCTGCGACGCCGCCGATCGCTTCACCTTCTCCAACCTGCCCGATGGCGCCTGGTTCGTGATCACGGTGGCGCGGCCCTCAGCCGGCGCCGGCGAAAGCGTGGCCATCATGCGCCGCGTGGTCACCCGCGGCGGCCGGATCAGCCCCATCGACCTCTAGGCGCGCGCCTGACACAAGCGTGAGATGACTTTTCGCCCGTCGCCGGAACCCGGCGGCGGGCGGGGG
>JAHUZY010000077.1 GCA_019264505.1 Phenylobacterium sp.
TGCGCAGGGCGGCCCAGACCGGCGGGGCGTGCCCCGGATCGATAACTTCCAGCCTCGCGGCGTCTTCCCGTCCCATGGGCTCTCTCCCTAACTTAGCAGCCGGCGTGCGAGCGCCGGCGGCAAGGCCCCTTCCTGGGCCATATGGTAAGCCCGAAGCAGCATCGCCACCGTCAGCATATCAGGCATATGGCCGGCAAGCGCGGTTTCGAGCGCCTCCTTGAAGGGAATCCGCGCCACCGCCAGGTCCTCCGTCTCGTCCGGAGCCTGCGCCACGGGGCGAAGATCCATGGCGATGAACCCCACGGCGCGCTCGTCGGTGACTGAGTTTGAGAGCTGCGCGCGCAAGACCTCGCGCCAGTCGGCGGCCTCCAGCCCCACCTCTTCCCGCAGCTCGCGCTGGGCGTGCACCAGAGGATCGCCATCGAGCGGCCCGCCGCCCTCGGGGATTTCCCAGCTATAGTCGCCATGGGGAAAGCGGTTCTGTCCACCAGGGTCACCGTGCCGTCCTCATGCAGGGGCAGGATGGCCAGGGCGAGGTTCTTGAACCGCACCACACCATAGAGCGCCGCCGCCCCCGTGGGCGCCACCGCGTCATACTCCTCGAGCGCGATCCAGGGATTGTCATAGAGGCGGCGGGCTGGACCGGCGCGCCAAGGTTGACCATGGGGCTGGCGCCAGGACGGTTTCTGCGACATATTCTCAACTAGAGCGGCCGGTTGAATTGAACTTGAGCGCCAGAATCTGTGGCGCGTCCACGAAAAGGTATCCCTTGCCCCTGTCCCTGCCCGATCCCGTCCCGATGGGCGCGCCCATGCCCCAGACCGCCCGGCCTGAGGTTCTTGATTTCCTGGCCACGCGCCGCTCGGCCTCAGCCCTGACCCTGGCGGCGCCAGGTCCATCGGCACAAGAGTTGAGCGCCCTGGTCCGCCTGGCCTGTCGCGTGCCCGACCATGGGAAGCTCACGCCCTGGCGCCTGATCGTCCTGGAGACCGCGCCGAAGGCGGAGTTTGCGGCACGTCTGGAAGCCCTGGCCCTGGCCCGCGAAGACACCAAGGCGGCCGCCAAGCTCGCCAAGCTGAAGACCCCGCCCCTGTGCGTGGCGGTGGTGGCGCGGCCGCAGCTGAGCGAGATCCCGGAATGGGAGCAGCTGCTTTCAGCGGCGGCGGTCTGCACCAACCTGCTCTATGGCGCCACGGCCATGGGCTATGGGGCCAACTGGATCACCGACTGGTACGCCTATGATCCAGACGCCCTGAAGATCCTTGGACTGGAGGCCGGAGAACGGGTGGCCGGCTACATCCTGATGGGGTCACCCAAGGAAGCGCCCTTGGAACGGGTTCGGCCAGACCCCGAAAGTCTCGTCACACCCTGGAGCGGCTAAGCTACATCAAAAAGACCGGCCGGCGCAGGCGCCGACCGGTCTCCGTGACACGCCCGAGGAGAGTTGGGCCCACTCTATATAGCAGTTTAACGCCCTTGCCGCCAGACAGGGCCCGTATTGCCGCGCCCAAGCCAAGCCCCAGCCTGGGATCGGCGCTAGAAATTCTCAACAAGCTTGGCCGTAATCAGGATACTCAACTGTGCCTACCCGCATCAGGACTGGTTGAGGGCGCAGGTCAGGCGCTATCCCCGTCCCCGATAGGGCGCGACGCCCTGATCAGGCAGCCATAGATCGGCCGGCGCAGGCCCCGACTGCCAGAATACATCTATGGGAATGCCGCCGCGGGGATACCAATAGCCGCCGATGCGCAGCCAGCGCGGCTCGGCCACCGCCATGATCTTGCGGCCGATCGACACCGTGCAGTCCTCGTGAAAGGCCCCGTGGTTGCGGAACGAGGCCAGATAGAGCTTCAGCGACTTGGACTCGATGAGCCACTGATCAGGCGCATAGTCGATGACCAGGTGGGCGAAGTCAGGCTGGGCGGTCACGGGGCAGAGGGAGGTGAACTCCGGGGCCGTGAACCGGGCCAGATAAAGGGTGTCAGCCTGCGGGTTGGCGACACGCTCCAGAACCGCGGCCTCGGGACTGTCGAAGCCTCGGACATCCTGGCCAAGTTGCGTCAGATGGGTCTCTTCCATGAGCGGGCTTTAACCGCGACGCCGCAGCTGGGCAACTGGCGCCCCCGCGACATGTGGGACAGGTCTGGCTATGACTGAGCTCCCAGAAGAACCCGCAGGCCATGATCCTGCGCCAGGAGGAACAGCCCATGAGCGGACAGGACTTCAAGGACTATGTGGTGGTGGTGACGGGCGCCTCCACGGGGCTTGGCCGCGCCATCGCGGTGGAGACGGCGTCCCGCGGCGCAGCGGCGGTGATCATCAACTATGCCCGCAGCCGGGGCGAGGCTGAGGAGACCGCCCGTCTGGTGGCCGCCCATGGCGCTCAAGGGCTGCTGGTCCAGGGTGATGTGGGCGAGGACGAGGACTGCCGGAAGATCGCTGCGGCGGCCGCCCCGTTCGGCCGGATCGACGCCCTCTTCAACAATGCAGGCGTCACCAAGTTCGCGCCCAATCACGCCGACCTCGACGCCGTGCAGGCCCAGGACTTCCTCGATCTCTACCGGATCAACGTGGTGGGCGCCTATCAGACCCTGCGCGCCTGCCGCAGCCTGCTGGAGTCCGCGCCCCAGCCCGGCGCGGTGGTGAACACCTCCTCCATCGCCGGCGTCATGGGGATCGGCTCGTCAGTGCCCTATGCGGCGTCCAAAGGGGCGCTGACCACCATGACCCTGTCGTTGGCCCGCGCTCTGGCGCCCAAGATCCGGGTCAACGCCGTCTGCCCCGGCTTCATCGACACCCCCTGGTTTGAGAAGGGGCTGCCGGCAGGACGGGCGGAGAAGATGCGCCAGGGCGCCGAGGCCTCGACCCCGCTCAAGGCCGCCTCAACCGCTGAAGATGTGGCCGGCGCCACGGTCTTCCTGGCCTCTCCGGCGGCGCGCCACATCACCGGCGAGACCTTGCTGGTGGACGCCGGGACTCACCTTGGGGCGGCGCCGCTCAGCATGCGCTAGGCCTGTGGCGCAAGCGTGACAGTTGCGAGCCTTTTTTTTGGGCGCTGCCGCCAAGGGATGCCGAAATAATAGCCACGGTCTATGCAGGGGCATCTGAGCCGCCAGCCTGCGTTGATCTACGCGCCTTCACCATGAGGATGCAGAACGTCGGTCGGGCGAAGCCGGATCGGGAACTCAAGGGGATAACGAATGAAAACTCTCAAGCTTACGCTTCTCGCCGCCGCTGCGACTCTGGCCATGGGCGGCGTTGCCGCTGCGCAGGAATCGCCGGTCAGCTTCAACCTCGGCGTTGCGTCCGACTATGTTTACCGCGGCGTCAGCCAGACCGATGAAGGCCCGCAGGTCTTTGGTGGCGTCGACCTCGCCATCGGCGAAATGGGCTATGCCGGCATCTGGGCGTCCAACGTCGACTTCAATGACGACACCGTGGGCGAAGTCGACTTCTACGCCGGCGTCACCCCGACGCTCGGCATCGCGTCGATGGATTTCGGCGTGATCTACTACTCCTACATCGACGCCCCGTCGGGCTCGGACTACAACTTCTGGGAATTCTCCGCCGCCGGCACGATCCCGGCTGGTCCGGCTGAACTCGGCGCGGCCGTCTACTACTCGCCCGACTTCTTCGGCGGCACGGGCGACTCCTTCTATTACGAAGTGAACGCTGCTGCGCCCCTGACCGAGCGTCTGAGCCTGAGCGGCGCCGTGGGCCGTCAGGAAGTCGACACCGGCCTCGACTACACCACCTGGAACGTGGGCCTCGGCTTTGCGATCAACGACACCATCGGCGTCGACGTTCGCTGGCACGACACCGACGAATCGGGCCTGGGCAAGATCGGCGAGGGCCGTCTGGCCGCGAGCCTGACCGCCGCTTTCTAAGCGACGCTCAACGGCAATTTGGAAGGCCGTCGCCCCCTGGCGGCGGCCTTTCTCATTTTGACCAAATTCGACCGCCAAACCGTTCGGATCATGAATCGCCTGGCTCGCTGGGCGCGTCGCCGGGGGATCACTTCTTCCCTCAATTGAGTTTGGTTGGACGTGGGTCACGCCCCGTCTATGTTGTCGGCTCGCAGGGAGTCGCGGAGAGCAGCCCATGATGCGGATGGCCTTCCGAGCGCAGACCGTGATCGTCGATGTCGCCATCGCCGCCCTAGCCTTCATATGCGCTTACCTTCTGTCCCCCTCGGCCATCCCTGATCTTGGCTTCGACGGCGCCCCCTCTCTGAACATAATTCAGCTGGCGGCGATCTACGCGGCCTATGCCGCCATCTTCACCACCCTCTTCCGTGGTGAGCTGTCGCCGTGGCGCTACGCCTCTATCCCCGACGCGCTGGTCATCGCCCGCATCGCGGCCCTGACGGCAGGCCTGTTCCTGCTTACCGTTTGGATCGTCGACCGCGCGTCGACCCTGCCCCGTTCGGCGCTGGCCATGGGCGCAGTCTTCCATGTCACCGGCTGCCTGGGCCTGCGGGTGTTCCGGCGGGCCATCCATGAACATGCCCTTGTGAAGGTCGCGCCGCTGCGCGGCTCCGCAGGGGCCCAGGCCCCGCCCCTGCTTTTGATCGGCCCACCGGCGCTCGCCGACACCTATCTGCGTGACGCCGCCCGAGCCTATGACCGCCGCTATACGCCGGTGGGTATCATCGGCATCGACATGCGCGACGTGGGCCAGCAGGTCCGCGGCGTCTGCATCATCGAGAGCCTGGACCGTCTGGAAGAGGCGCTGGACGACCTCCGCCGCTGGAACCGCTATCCGCGGGCCGTCCTGTTCCTGGACGAGCCAAGCCAGATGAAGGGCCTCAATCCGGACCATCTGGGCCGCTTCCGGGCCGACGGGGTGCGCATGCTGCGTCTGCCCAGCATCGTCGAGCTGCGCCACCACGAGGGCGCGGCCCTTATGCCCCTGCGCGACGTCAGCGTTGAAGAGCTTCTGGCCCGCGAGCCCATCCAGTTGGATCGCGAACCGGTGGCCGCCCTGATCCGCGACCGCCGCGTATTGATCACCGGCGCCGGGGGTAGCATCGGCAGCGAGCTGGCCCGGCAGGCCGCGGGCTTTGGCTGCGCTCACCTGACCCTGGTGGACAGTTCAGAGGCCGCCCTCTTCACCATCGACCGGGAGCTGGCTGAGGCCTATCCCGATCTCTCCCGTTCGGCCGTCCTGTGCGACGTTCGCCATGCTGGCCGCCTGCAGGGCCATTTTAAGGTGCAGGCCCCGGACCTGGTGTTCCACGCCGCGGCCCTGAAACACGTCTCCATGGTCGAGCGTCACCCGTGCGAGGGGGTGCTGACCAACGTGATCGGCACCTGGAATGTCGCCGAGGCCGCGCGCCTGTGCGGGGCGGCCCAGATGGTGCTGATCTCCACCGACAAGGCTGTCGATCCGACCAATGTCATGGGCGCCACCAAGCGTCTGGCCGAGGCGGTGATCCAGGCCCAGCAGACCAATGGCGCCAAGACCCGCTTCGCCGCCGTTCGGTTCGGCAATGTTCTGGCCTCTGCAGGATCGGTGGTGCCGATCTTCAAATCACAGATTGAGCGCGGCGGGCCGGTGACCCTGACTCATCCGGACATGACCCGCTTCTTCATGACCATTCCGGAAGCCGCGCAGCTGGTCATGCACGCCACCGCCGCCAGCGCCGAGGATCAGGACGCCCGGGCCCGCCTGTTCCTGCTGGAAATGGGTCAACCGGTGCGCATCATGGACCTGGCCCGCCAGATGATCGCCCTCTCCGGGCGCACCCTTGGCCAGGACATCGAGATCAAGATCACCGGCCTGCGCCCTGGCGAGAAGCTCAACGAGACCTTGCTGGACGACAATGAGCACGCCACGCCCTGTGCGCCCAAGGTGATGCAGGTGGTGTCGAATTCAGCCGTGCGGATCACGCCTGGCCATCTGCAGACCCTGGAGGCCCTGGCCGAACAGGCGGACTCTGAAGGGGTGCGCACGGCGCTGTTTGATCTGGTGGGGCAGATCCGCGGTCAGCGTCCAGGCGGCGCGCCCAAGCTCAAGGTCGTGGCCGGCGGCGGACAGGGCTGAGTCCTCGACGCCGAAGGGCCGAGCGCCCTTCGCCCGATCGAAGCCCAACCCGTGTCAGTGTGACGTCCTCAGGCCGATCCGGCTGGGGCGCGGCGGCGGCCGCCTGGGGCGGCGAGCCCGATCCAGGCCACATGACGCATGGCGCGGTCCACGGCGGCCTTGGCGGTGTCCTGGCAGGCGTCCAGACCTGAGGCGACGATCTCGCCGGCCTCGTCATAGACGCTCCAGGCCCAGCCCATGGTGTCCTGGCTCATGGAATAGGCGAAAAGTGGCTCAGACATACCCAGCCCCTGTTGCGCTGCAACATACTCAGACATCAGACGGCTCCTGAACGCGCCCTGTCAAGTTTCGATCCCTGCCCGGCTGGCCGCAGAGCCTATCCGCAGCCAAATCGATCAGGGTCTTGCGCCCTATTCCGCCGCCGCCACAGCCTGGCCCCGACGCTCTGCAGCGAGGCGGGCCACCAGGGCTGCGTGTTCGTCCCAAAGCGCCTTGGGCAGGCGCTCGCCGAACCGCTCATAGGCCGGCGGGATCAGGGCGGCTTCCTGGGTCCAGATGTCGGCGTCGACGGTGAGCAGCAGGTCAAGCTGGGCGTCAGTCAGGTCGAGGCCGGCCAGATCCAGGCTCTCGCGGGTCGGCAGGCGACCGATCGGGGTGTCCACCGCTTCAGCACGGCCCCCGAGGCGCTCGACGATCCATTTCAGAACCCGGCTGTTATCGCCAAAGCCCGGCCAGACGAACTTGCCGCGTTCGTCCTTGCGGAACCAGTTCACGAAATAGATGCGCGGCAGCTTTTCGGCGTCGGCCTGGGCGCCGAGCTTCAGCCAGTGATTGAAGTAGTCGCCCATGTTGTAGCCGCAGAACGGCAGCATGGCGAAGGGGTCGCGGCGCAGCTCGCCGATGGCGTTCTCGGCCGCTGCCGTGCCTTCCGAGGCCACGTTGGAAGCCATGAAGACCCCGTGGCGCCAGTCGAAAGCCTCCGTCACCAGCGGCACGGCCGAGGCGCGGCGACCGCCAAAGAGAATGGCCGAGATCGGCACGCCGGCGGGATCCTCCCATTCCTGCGCGATCACCGGGCACTGGTCGGCCGGGACGGTGAAGCGGGCGTTGGGATGGGCCGCAGGGGTCTCAGACGCCGGGGTCCAGGGATTGCCGCGCCAGTCGGTCAGCACCGGCGGCGGATCCTTGGTGAGGCCTTCCCACCATACGTCGCCATCGGGCGTCAGGGCCACATTGGTGAAGACGCAGTTGGCGTGCAGGGCGTCGATCGCGTTGCGGTTGGTCTCCAGGCCCGTGCCCGGCGCCACGCCAAAGAACCCGGCCTCCGGATTGATGGCGTAGAGCCGGCCGTCCTGGCCAAAACGCATCCAGCAGATGTCGTCGCCGATGGTCTCGGCCGTCCAGCCCGGCAGGGTCGGCTGGAGCATGGCCATATTGGTCTTGCCGCACGCGCTCGGGAAGGCCGCGGCGATATAGCGGACGTCCTTCTCCGGCGAGGTGAGCTTGAGAATGAGCATGTGCTCGGCCAGCCACCCTTCATCCCGGGCCATCACCGAGGCGATGCGCAGGGCGAAGCACTTCTTGCCCAAGAGCGCATTGCCGCCGTAGCCCGAGCCATAGGACCAGATCTCCCGGGTCTCGGGGAAATGGACGATGTACTTCTCGTCATTGCAGGGCCACGGCACGTCGGCCTGGCCAAGGTTGAGCGGCGCGCCGACGCTATGGACCGCCGGGACGAAGAAGCCGTCTTCCCCCAGTTGCTCAAGCGCCGGCGTCCCCATCCGGGTCATCACCCGCATGGAGATGGCCACATAGGCGCTGTCGGTGATCTCCACGCCGATGGCGCTGATCTTGGAGCCCAGGGGGCCCATGCAGAAGGGCACCACATACATGGTGCGCCCGCGCATGCAGCCGTCGAACAGGCCGTTCAGCTTGGCGCGCATCTCCTGCGGCTCGGCCCAGTTGTTGGTCGGGCCGGCGTCGGCCTCATCCTGGGAGCAGATGAAGGTGCGGCTTTCGACCCGGGCGACGTCGCGCGGATCAGAGGCGGCGTAGAAGGAATTAGGGCGAAGGTCGGGGTTAAGGGCCTTAAGCGTCCCGCTTTGAACCAGGTCGCTGGTGAGCTTGGTCCACTCGGCCTGCGAGCCGTCGCACCAGTAGACGGCGTCAGGCTTGGTAAGGGCGGCGATCTCGTTCACCCAGGCCTTGAGCCCAGCATGGCGGGTGGGCGCAGCGTCCACGCTCTTGGTCGAGGTCGCATCCGTCATGAAGGTCTCCATCACCTGGCCGTCGGCCCGACGGGCCAGAGGCCGCCGGTGTTCGTTTATGAACAAGTCCATAATGCGTGACGTCGAGTGTGCAAACCGCAGGCCGCCGTAATTTTTCGCTTTTTGCATGGTCCAGCTGGCGCCCCTGGCGGTGCGGCGCCTCAAGGAGCCTGTCGCACGTGCGCGGCCATAAGGTCGCGATCAGGCGGAGCGGACCAGGCGGCGCTTGATCGTCTGCCCGGCCCAGGCCCCGCCCGCATAGAGAGGGATGATGGGCAGGACGGCCAGCCATACGCCGAGCACGCCGGCAAGCTGGGCGCCGGCCCAAATTTGGCGCAGGCCTTCGCCCGGTGGGCGGGGGTCTGCAAAGGAAGGGCGATCTGGGTGCATGACGAGCTCTCCTGCAACCATGAGAGGCGCATGCGCAGCGCAATTCAATGGCCAGGCCGCTCACCCTGGGCGCCCTCAAGCCGACAGGCCGCATGAGGTCAATCCCGAGAGGCGAGCGCAGCGGCAAGGCAGGCGTCTTAACGAGAAAGAACCGCTCGCGGGGGCCTTACCCTGCAGAGCGGCTCTGGAAGTACTGTTAGCAAAGCCTGATCAGAAGAAGCGTTCGACGATCCGAATGGTGTCGCCAGGGGCCACCGGCGTCATGGGGGTCAAGGGAAACTCTCGTTCGTCGTCGGTGTCGCTACGCTTAATGAACACCCGGCGGTTATTGGCCCGGTAGGTGAACCCGCCGGCCGTGGCCACGGCGTTCAGCACCGACAGGCCGTTGGTATAGGGATACTCCCCGGGGCTCTCCACCTCGCCCAAGATATAAAAGGGCCGGTAGTTCAGAACCTCGACGCTGACCCGCGGGTCACGAAGATAGCCTTCCTTCAGCGCACTTTCGATAGAGACCTGAATTTCGGGGATGGTCAGGCCCTGGGCCTTCACCTCGCCGATCAGAGGCAGGGAGATGTTGCCTGAGCCGCCCACGAAGAACTCGCCGGTCAGGCTCTCCTCCCCATAGGTGATGACCCGCACCTTGTCGCCGGAGCCTAGGCGGTACTCCGGCAGGATACGCACCTCAGCGATCGCCGCCTCTTGGGCGCTCACCGCTGCTGGGGCGAAGGCCGCTGCACAAAGGGCCGCCATAGCGACCAGCAGGGACAAGAACCTCTGCATCTAAACCACGCTCCACATCTCTTAAGCGTCCCCCACAACCTCCCTTCTACCGCAGTGCGGCGAAACGGGAAACTCCTATGGAGCCCTAGCCGGGCGACAGGCCTGACTAAGGATAACAAAAGCAGAATAGAACATTTACCAGGGATGAACAGCCCATTCAGATGATGTAAACCTTAACAGCACAGCAACCGAGTTTCGTAGAGATGTGTATACCCTATAACTACAGCAATGCTTAAGGCGCTTTATCGTAAACATCGCACAACAGAACTCCAGAAGGGGTGGGTGCGGTGTTGGTCAAAAAGACTCTGTTTACTCAAGCAGCGATCGTTAGTGCTTCGATAACCCTAGCGGCGTGCGCCACGCTCCCTGAGCCGAGCACCCCCATGGGCCTGGGTGTGGCCGCCTCGGCCCCGACCGGCTATCTCGACTTCTGCCAAAGGCAGCCGCAGGACTGCGGCGGGGCGCCGGCCGCGGTCGTGCGCAAGGTGGCTGAGGTCGAGCTGGCGCGACGTAACGATGCTGAGGCCCGACTGGTGATGGCCGGCATTCGGACGACGACCACGGCGGCCGTCTCGGGCCACAATGTGAACTGGGCCACGGCATTTGCTGAAGCTCGCCTGCGCAGAGATGCTGCTGAGCGGTCCAACGCTGCGATCGAAGCGGCCATGGTCAAGCCCGCCGGCCCGGCGGCGCCTGCCCCTACCCTGCTGCAGGTTAGTGTTCGCTCAAGTGATGCGGCCCCGCGGCTGCAACGCCTTGGGGAAGCCTCCGCAAACGTCTCGCCCCGGTCCCTCGCCCCCGAAGGCAGGGCCACGGCCGCGCGAGCCAAACCCCCTGCCCTGACGCCTGCGCTCTGGAGTCAGCTCACGCGCATCAATGACAAGGTGAACCGGCAGATCGTCCGGCGCGCCGACATCCAGACCTATGGGGTTCTCGACAAGTGGGCGACGCCTCTGGCGCAAGGGGGCCAATACGGCGACTGTGAAGACTATGTGCTGGAAAAGCGCCGGGCCCTGCTGGCTGAAGGCGTGCCAGAGACCGCCCTGTCCATCGCCGTCGCCACAACGAGCTGGGGGGAAAGCCACGCGGTTCTGTTGGTGTCTACCGACCAGGGGGACTATGTGCTCGACAGCCTGACGCCCTGGATCCTGCCTTGGCGCAAGGCCAACCTCACCTGGCGCGAACGCCAGGTCGCTGGCGCGCCGTTCCGTTGGGCGATGGTTAGCCTTGCGCCGGTCAGCGAACCAATCGCCCATGAAGCTCCAGCGGCCGACGCCACGGGCACAGGGCTGGTCGCCGCCGAGCCTCCGGCGCCGGTTACGCCCCAGCGGCGCCTCAACGCTGAGACCTTCAACGGCCGTCCCAACGGCGCCAATTCGCAGACGACCGCGAAAGATGAGCCTGCGCCCACAATGACCCTGGCCCTGGCGAGCGGCGCCCCCTTGCGCGGACTCCTCCACTAGGAGAAACCTCTGGCGAGCGCGCGCGCCACGGTTCACGCCCTCCTGAACAGTGCGGCTGGGGCATGCCCAAGGCTGCGCCGAATTGGGGGCGCTGGCGGTGCGGCGTTAGGGGAAGAGGCGGCAGGTGGGCTCAGGACGCAGCGCAGGTCGATCGCGCGAGGATGAAAGTCCCCGCCGCCGTCTTTGGCCGCCGCCCGAAGGGGCTGGACTGGCGCTGGCTGGCCTTGGACTGATCTTTCTAGCCCACCTAGCCTATGGCGCCCTGCGGATCGAGGCGAGCCTGATCGCCGTGGGCGCTGCGGCCCTCCTGTTGCTCGCCTGCATCGCAATCCCTAGCGTCCGGCGCGATCTTCTGCGGGTCCGAGGACTGGCCATTCCGGCGGTGCTGTTTGGCCTGGTGTTGCTCGCCGGGGTCTTGTCCCTAACCCCCTTTGGCCCCGCCGGGGTCCACCCCGTTTGGGCCTATGTGGGACAGACGCCGGGCTCCGCCACAATCGACCGCTCGGCTACGACCTTGGAGCTGATCAAGCTCTTAGGTCTCGGCTGCATCTTTCTCGTCGGCGCAGCCACGGGGGCCTCGGACGGGCGGGCGAAGACTGCCGTCAATCTGATGATCGCCCTGGCCGCCATCTTCGGCCTCTGGGCCTTTTTCAGCTTCGCCACAGGGACGCAGTACCAGACCCAAAGGGGGCGCCTTGAAGGCACCCTGATGAGCCCCAATACGGCAGGCACCTTCTTCGCCACCATGGTCATCGTCACCCTAGGCCCGCTGCTGCGCGATTTGCGCGGTGTGCGGGCGGGCCAGGCTCTACAGGCGGCGACCGGCTATTGGGCGGCTCTGATCATCTTGGTTGGCTGCCTACTGGCCACGGCCTCAAGGGGCGCAGCCCTGGGGACGGCGGCTGGCGTCCTTGGCCTCGTCGTCATTCTGTTCTTCGCTGGGCGGGTGAGCTGGAGCCGGGTCACCCTGATCATGCTCGCGGCGGTCGTGGCGGCCATGGCCAGCCTCTACTTTGTCGGTGAGCGACTGCTCGATAGGTTCGCCAACTTTGATCAGGACGCCAGCAGCCGCGCGGAGATGTTCGCCATGCACTGGCGCGCCTTCCTCGCGGCCCCGATCGGCGGCTATGGCCTTGGGACCTTTGACACTATTCACCGCATCCTGCTCGACGCCACGACCTTCGGCTCGGTGTGGACGGTAAGAGCCACGCACAATGTCTATCTGCAGTGGCTGGAGGAAGCGGGGCTGGTCGGCGCATTGCCGATGTTTGGGGCCATCGCCGCGGTGATCGCCATCAGCCTCTGGCGAGGCCTGCGCCGCACGCGAATGACCTATGTCCTTTTCGCCCTCTTGGCCGCAAATCTCGCAGTCCTGGTCCATGGGTTCACCGACTTCGCCTTGCAGACGCCGTCCGTCGCCCTGATGTGGGCGTACTTACTGGGCCTTCAGTTTTCCATGTCGCAGGGGTCGCAGCGATGAGCGCCCCTGCAGACGCCCTTAAGATCACTGGGCTGGTCCTCCTTCCCCTGGCGACCCTGGGACTGGTGGCGGCGGCCCTTGCTGCCCTCTCGCCCCAGTCGAGCCCGGTTGCCTCCCCAATGGTGTTGACCCTCGGCCAAAGCCACGCGGCCAATGCGGCGCTAGCGGCAACACCACCAGATCTAGCGGCCGCGGGCCAGGCCAGTCAGCGGGCGCTCTCGCAGGCGCCCTATGATTCCAGCTCGCGTCTGCGGCTGGCCTATCTTGATAGCCTGGATGGAGAGCTCAGCGCCGAGGACTTGTCGCACCTAGAGCTCTCCTATGAGTTGCTACCGCTGGACCAATACGTCTCGACTTGGCGTGTTGGCTTCGCCCTTGAGTATTGGGGCGACCTGACACCTGAGCTCCGGAAGCAGGTCGAGACCGAGGCCACCACTTTCTTAAAAACTTCGCGTCGGCGGGAAATGGTCGCGACGCTGGAGGCTGTCACCTCGCCGGCAGGCGTGGTGCCTGCGGTATTCTGGCGTGAGCGACTGAAGCGCAGACCCCCCAAATAGGGCGCAAACGGGTGCTCGAACTTGCCTATGCCGCAAGAAGAGGCGGACCCGGTTCAATCGACGCGCGAGAATGACACAGTTTGGGGCCCTAATACTGCACCACAGCACGAACCCCCTTGAGAAACGCGGCGTCTTGTGGCCATAGGAGGAACACGGCAGCTACGCCGTTAACGTTTTTAAGGGGAGAGGCGACATGAGCCTCAAAGTGATTGGCGCCAGCGCCGTGGCGCGCGCCATGGTTGCAGTCACCGGTTTCGGTCTCGTTGCGCTCCCGGCTGCTGTCGCGATCGCTCAGACCACGACGGAAGCCGCGCAGGTTGAAGCCCTGGCCGAGGCCATCGCCGAAGCGGTCGCCCAAGCCGTGACGTCCACCGAAGGCATGTCTGAGGAAGCTCAGGAAGCCGCCGTGGAAGCCGCCATCGCCTCGACCGTCGCGGCCAGCGGTCTGCCGGCCGACGTGGTGGCTGCTGCGGTCACCCAGTCGGCCACCATTCTTGCCGCGCAAGGCGTCAGCACGCCGGCCGTGACGGCCGCGATCTCGACGGCGTCGGCCGCGGCACAACTCGCTGTCGCCCAGGCGCCCGCCGCTGCCCCGGCTGCGGCTCCCCCGCCGCCGCCGGCGCCGCCCACCACGATCACCGCGCCGATCTACGTGCCCCCCGGCGCTACGCCGTAAAGCCTAGCTTATGCCCAGGACGGGCGCCGCTCACTGAGCGGAGCCTGCTCTGGCCTAGACCTGACCATCTCAACCTGGTTCGCGCGCTGCGCGGCCCATGAAACTAGGGGTATGCCCGTGACAGCGGACAAGAGAGTCCTCATGGCCGGGGCGGCGATTGCGATCGCCGCCGGTCTCACCAGCCCGGCGGCCGCTCAGTCCGCTGGCCGAATGGCGGCAGCAGCTGACGCCCAAACCAATTTCGCTCGTGACCGCAATGTTTCGGTGATGCAGCGCCCGCGCGACGGCTATCAGGCCGTCGGCCTTCGGATGGGCTCCTTCATGGCCTATCCGAAGCTCTCTATGGGCGTTGAGCACAACGACAACATCTACGCCACCGACGGCGGCGAGACCGATGACCTGATCTGGCGGGTCGCCCCGGAAATCTCGATCTCCTCGGACTGGTCTCGGCACTCGCTTAACGCCTATGCGCGCTCCTCAATCCTGCGCTACCAGGATTTTGACACCGAGAATTCCGAAGACATCTCGGTCGGCGCCGCAGCGCAGATCGATATGCAGCGCAACAGCTTCATCACGCTCGGTTTCGACTGGGCTGATCTCGTTGAGCCGCGGACCTCTCCAAACGCCGTTGTCGGTGCGATTGAGCCGACGGAGTACGAGACCACTGCGGCCCGCGCGGCCGTCAGCCACGAGCTGAACCGCCTTCGGCTCTCGGGCGGCTACGCGTTCAAGAGCTTTGATTACGAGGATGGCCGCAACCTCGGTGGCGGCATTATTCCGCAGCAGTACCGCGACCGCGATGAGCATGTGATCACCGCTCGCGCTGACTATGCGGTGAGCCCGGCGACGGCGATCTTCCTCGAAGTCAGCCGCAACGTGCGCGACTACCGTCTTGCTCGCCCGGCTGTGACGCTGGTGCGGGATTCTGAAGGCACCCAGGCGCTGGTCGGCTCGAACTTCGAAATCGGAGCCACCGCGCGGGGCGAAATCGCCGTCGGCTATCTCAGCCAAGAGTATGATGATCCGACCCTGAGCGACATCGATGGGTTCGGCGCCCGGGCTCAGGTGGAATGGTTCCCCACCCAGCTGACGACGGTGACCTTCACCGGGTCTCGGACGATCGAGGAGAGCGCCTCCCCCGGATCGGCCGGTTACACCTCGGCCAATCTGGGCGTGAAGGTTGACCATGAGCTTATGCGCAACGTCATCCTCACCGGCAATGTCTCAAAGGGGAAGGACGACTACCAAGGCATCACCCGGGAGGATGATCGCTTTAACGCAGGGGTCGGCGCTACCTATCTGCTGAACCGTCACGTCGGCGTGACGCTCGCCTACAGCCACATGGACATGGATTCCAGCGGCGTGGGCGGCCAGGACTTCAAGGTCAACAAGGTCGGCGCGACGCTCGCTCTCCAGTTCTAGTTTGATCGGCCGGATCCAATCGGATCCGGCC
>JAHUZY010000123.1 GCA_019264505.1 Phenylobacterium sp.
CCTGATAGGTGGAGCCGATCAGCCGGACGATCAGCCGTCTGGCGTGCAGCGGCGCCAGCACCACCGCGGCGATGGCCGCCACGCAGTTGGGATTGGCCACCAGCCGGCCGTCCATCTCGCCCAGCCGCCAGCCATTGACCTCGGGCGTCACCAACGGGGTGTCGGGGTCCATCCGGAAGGCCGAGGAATTGTCCACCACCCAGGCCCCGGCGGCG
Source organism: Phenylobacterium sp. (assembly GCA_019264505.1). GTDB lineage: Bacteria > Pseudomonadota > Alphaproteobacteria > Caulobacterales > Caulobacteraceae > Phenylobacterium. The sequence goes on from JAHUZY010000123.1 coordinate 216, forward strand.
ACCGCCAGCGGGCCGTAGCGGCGCGACAGGGTGGCGCCGGCAGAGAAGAAGACCAGGTCCACGCCCTCGAAGCTGGTCTCGTCCAGGGCCTGGACGGTCACCGGTGCGCCCCGGAAGCTCAGGATCGTTCCGGCCGAGCGGGGCGAGGCCAGCAGTCGCAGCGCCTTCACGGGAAAGTCCCGGCGTTCCAGGCAACCGATCAGCTCTGCGCCCACGGCGCCGGTGGCGCCGACAATGGCCACGGTCAGGGGACGGGCCATGGCGGTCTTGGCAGGCGCCGGACGGGCCAGGGACATTGCGAGGGATTGCGGCATGGAAGCCTCCGGGGTCTGGCCGGAGGGAGGCTGGCTTTCCTTGGCCGACCCCATCCTTCCGGCGGGGTCAAGCAGGGATCGTCAGTCGGCTGCGGGCAGCCACGACCAGACCCCTGCGCCCGCAAGCGCAGTGGTTTTAATAATCATGGTCATGGCGGCATGATGCAGCATCCGCTCCCGATAGGCCCACAAGGCGGCGCTGTAAAGCGTCTGGCCCCATGGCCGATTGCGCCGCTTTAGCCGCGCGCCCATACCCAGGACCCATGACGACGGGAATTCCTGACCTGGAACGGCGCATGAGCCTCTCGGAGATCATCCGGGATCTCTGTGACCTGTCCCATGAGACCGAGGACCTTGGCGCCCTCATCGGCCGCTTTGGTCGCCGGGCGTTCGGGGCGCTCCTGTTCCTGTTCGCCGCGCCCAATCTGCTGCCGCTGCCGCCGGGCTCCTCCACCTTCCTGGGCGCGCCACTGCTGCTGTTTGCGCCCCAGCTGGCGCTCGGGGTGACCAGCCCCTGGATGCCGGCCAGTCTGCGCGCGCAGCACCTGGACATGGCCGTGCTGCGCGGGGCGTTCCTCAAGCTGCTCCCGTGGGTGGACCAGGTGGAGCGGGTCTCCAGCGCCCGGCTGACCTTCATGTTCGGCCCGGTGGGCGATCGCCTCATTGGCGTCTGCTGCACGGTCCTGGCCTTTGTGCTGATGCTGCCCCTGCCGCTGGGCAATCTGCTGCCGGCCCTGGCGATCAGCCTGTTCGCTGTGGCCCTGCTCCAGCGGGACGGGGTTTTCGCCCTGGCCGGCTATGTGGCCACGGCGGCGAGCCTGGGGGTTCTGGCGCTCGCAGCCGGGGTTATCCACAGGCTTTTCAGCGTGGCCATGAGCAGTCTTTGACGCACTTGACACCAACCCGAGACAGGCGCGTTCTTGAGCTATGCAAGTCCAAGTCACCGGCAAACACGTCGATGTCGGAGAGGCCCTGCGTCTGCGGGTCACCGACGAACTCACCAACAGCATTGGCAAATATATCGACCGCGCGGGCGGTGGGGCCGATGTTGTCGTCAGCCGCGAGGGCTACACCTTCAAGGTGGATTGCGCCCTGACCCTGGCCTCGGGGCAACAGCTCCAGAGCCACGGCACCGGAACCGACGCCCATACGGCCTTCGATTCCGCCCTGCAGAAGATCGAGACCCGGGTCCGTCGCTACAAGCGTCGGCTGAAGGATCACCATCAGCAGGCGCTCGCCAAACAGGCCGAGACCGCCTCCTATTTCGTGCTACGCACGCCCGAGGGCGAGGACGAGCCCGATTGGGACGACGATGCGCATCAGGGCTCTGAGGGCGCCCCGGCGGCCATGGTCATCGCCGAGACCGAGCGTCCGATCCGTGAAATGACGGTTTCCATGGCGGTGCTTGAGCTGGATATGACCGGCGCTCAAACAATCGTGTTCAGGAACGCCGCGCATGGCGGTTTGTCCGTGGTATATCGCCGGCCCGATGGGAATATCGGCTGGATTGATCCCGAGCGTACGAGGCCGGTGAACGGTACGGGCTCCAACGGCGCCGCCTGACAGCGGCCCGTCGACCCCCGACCCTCGCCGAGACCCGTGCGGCCTCGGACCCGTAGAACAGGCCTTCCGAAGCAAGCATGCAGATCGGCGATATTCTGGATCGCGGCGCCATTGCGCTGCGCGTGAGCGCGACCGACAAGCGCCAGATTCTGGCCCACCTGGCCGAGCTGGCGGCGCGCAACTTCGGGCTGGAAGCGAGCGCGGTCCTCGACGCGCTGAGCGAGCGCGAGCAGGCTGGCTCCACCGGGATTGGCCACGGCGTCGCCGTGCCCCATGCCCGGATCGAGGGTCTGGACCGCATTCGCGGGGTGTTTCTGCGCGTGGAGCAGCCGGTGGCGTTCGAATCCATCGACGACCAGCCCGCCGATCTGATCTTCGCCCTGCTAGCCCCGCCGGAAGCGGGAACGGAGCATCTTCGGGCCCTGGCCCGGGTCTCGCGCATGCTGCGCAACGCCGACCTGCGTGAACATCTCCGCCAGGCCCGGACGCCGGACGCCCTGCACGCCCTGCTGGTTCAGGAGTCCGCGCCCTCCGCGGCCTGAGCCGAAGACGGGCGCTTGGCCCATCCGCCCGTCAGTGGACCGAGACGGGCGCCAGTTCGTGCGCCAGAGCCGCGGCCATGGCGGCGTTGCGGTCGGTCAGGACCGCCAGGCGCTCGCCATCGGCCCGGTGGACCGCATAGAAGGTCTGGTCCGGGTCCAGGTCCAGATGCATGGCCTCCCCCTGGACGGGGACGGTGGCCAGGATTTCCGCGGCCTTGACCGGGCGGACATAGACGAGGTCCGGGGCGCCCAGGGCGGCGAAAGCTTCAGTCGATAAGATCGGTGTCATGATGACCACCTCCACAGGTTCGCAACGCGCCGGGCGCACGCCGGTTCAGCCGGACGCCTGACGTCTGCTCGGCCGCCCAGGCGGGCCGGCCGAAAGGATGAGGGACGAAAGCGGTGACTGAGGGTCAACCGACCGTCCGGATGGGGATGCGCTTGACGACGGTCTCGGGTTCGGGCCGGGCCAGGTCGATGTGCAGCAGGCCGTGCTCCAGGGTGGCGCCTTCGACCACCATGCCGTCGGCCAGCACGAAGGTGCGCAGAAAGCCCCGGGCGGCGATGCCGCGGTGCAGATAGGCGTCCTCGTCCTTGCCGCCGTCGTCCTTGCGGGCGCCGGCGATCACGAGTTGCCGGTCCTCCACATTGACGTGCAGCTGGTCCGGCTTGAAGCCGGCCACGGCGAGGGTGATGCGCAGCCGCCCTTCGCCGCAGTCCTCCACATTGTAGGGGGGATAGGCTTCGGCGGCGGCCTTGGCGGCGCGCTCGATCCGGGCGCGGGTATGCTCAAAACCGAGCAGAAACGGGCTGTCGAATACGATCGTCCGGCTCATCTGTCCTCGAGTCCTCATCAGAAAGCGACTCCCCGGAAGCCCCGCCCAACAGGTCGGCGCGAGTCTTCCGGTTGAGGATTATTTGGCGATGCGACGGCCCCGTTTCAATATCGGACTGTAGGGCCCCTCAGAGACAGGCTCAGCGGAACAGCAGGACCGGAACCTTGCCCGTCCGCACCATGGCCGTGGTGGTGGAGCCGACGAACAGCTCGCGGATGCGCGACTGGCCATAGGCTCCCATGACCAGCAGGTCGCCCTCGCCCTGGCGCAGCTCCGCCTTCAGGGCGCTCTCCACATCCCCCTGGAGGGTCTTCACTGCAGCGCCGGTCCGACCCGCCAGCAGGCCTTGGGCGGCCTGCACGCGGGCGTCGCGCTGGGTCCCCGGATCGCCGACGACGACCACGTGGATTTCGATCCCGGCGAAGGCCTGGCTTTCCAGGACATGGGTGAGCGCCTTCGTCGCGCTGGCGCCCCCGTCGAAGGCGACCACGGCGCGGGTGATGGGCATGAAGACCCGGGGCGCCACCAGGATCGGGCGTACGCTGCCGCGCACCACCCGCTCGACCTTAGCGCCCAGGCGGCCTTCCTCGAAATTGCGGCCCTCGCCGCGCTTGCCGATGATCACCAGCTCGAAGTCGGCCTCGAGCTCGATGATGGTCTGGGCGACTTCGCCATGCCGGTGGATCAGCCCCACCTCGGCCACGCCGGCCTCGGTCAGTCTGCGGGCGGCGCCCTCCAGCATGGCCCGGCCGTGGGCCTGGGCGGCCTGGGCCCTGGCCTCGTCGGCCTTGGTCAGCTGTTCCAGCAGGACCTCGCTGGCCCCCAGGCCGACGCTGCCGGACAGGTCGAGGCCCGCCCCGGCGGCGGTCTCGTCCCGGTCGAGCACGTGGAGGACGTCCACCCCGGCGCCAAGCCGGGTGGCGAACCAGGCGGCGTGATCACAG